>DATMNR010000414.1:0-5851 GCA_035568795.1 Ktedonobacteraceae bacterium | reverse complement strand
TGGGTATGACCTACTGGATAAACTGAAAACCGAGCATATCAATACGCCATTCATTATTTATGCTGGTTCCAATTCACCGAAACACCAAAAAGAAACAGTAAAGCATGGAGGCTTTGGAACAACCAACAATACTCAGGAACTTTTTCAGATGGTGATTGACGCCATTCAACAAGGGTAAATGGTTTAAGTTGAGGGTTATAGCTCACTAGGTTTTAACCAGCCACATGAAACACAGCCATTCTCGAACGGAGAGAATTCGTCAATTCAACAAGATGGGCTAGCGATTGATTTAAATTACCGGTTTGACCCGCGATCTCACCTGTCATGCGAGAAATCTCATCAACGGCATAGACTACCATTTTCGAACCTTGAGATTGGCCCTCGGCAGCGTTGCAGATATTCTGCACCAGGTCTGCCATCTGTTCAGTGACTACGCTGATTGCCTCAAGGGCAACACCGGTCTGTGTAACCAGCTCGGTTTGCATTACCACCTGCTGAATATTTTGTTCAACGCTTTGTGAAACAGCCGCGGTCTCACTTTGAATAGCTCGCAGGCGGGTCGCGACTTTACGCGATGCTTCCGCGCTATGCACAGCTAGCGTGCGGATTTCCTGGGCAATTGCCGCGAAGCCCTGACCTTGCTCACCTGCTCGTACAGCTTCGATTGCTGCATTGAGAGCCAGCAGGTTCATACGCGTGGTCAGGTCTGTTATTTCCATGACAGTATCGTTAATTTCCTGTCCACTTTCACCCAGACGTTTCATAATACGCGCAGAATGCATGGTCGTTTCCCGAACCTGGCGCATTCCATCGGCTGCACGAGCCACCTTGTTCTGTCCTTCAGTGGTCACATCAGATGCATCCCTGGCAACGAAAGAGACCGTGTCAGATTGCTCCGTCACGCTTTTCAACGTGCCTGCCATTTCATCGACGATGTGCGAAATCTGCCCCACCTGTCGTTCCTGCTGCGCGGTGTCACGAACCAGGACTTCCGAACTCCGCTGCACATCCTGCGCATGTTCATCGACTGCCTCGGTCACCATTTGTACGCTGCCCAGTATCTCGCTGATCTCCCTAATCGTGATGTTGATTGCTTCTACTACAGGTTGAAGTTTCTGGTGTGAGGATTGCACGCGCACGCGCAAATCACCACGCTGCACCTGCTCAAGGTCTTGACGCAACAAGACAATCGCTTCTTCCAGGGCTACACGCTCTGCTTCACGTTCCTGGAAGATACGAGCGCTATCAATAGCAATAGCAGCCTGATTCGCAAAAAGCTCTAACATCTCAATGCTTTCGAGTGTGGGTATTTTGCCGTCCTCGGGATCATCCAAAGAAAGGACCCCAAGAAGTTTCTTTTGTCGGGGGCTAAATAACGGCACTATCAACATATCTTCAGGATGCCATCCACCTGGTTTGTAGTTTTCCATAGGCATATCTACAACTATTTGGATATCCGCAAACTCATTGATATATGCATGTGGAATAAAATAACTCTGGCTGACGCGAAACTTCGGGCGCAACAGCCTGTGCATGTGCTCCACAGTCAGCGGGTTTTCAATGATCAAGCGATTCCCTTCTTCTGACCCTCCAGCAAAAGCCACTGGCGATGTAAGATCGCTATTATCTTCGGCGAGGTTAATAACTGCCATATGAAAACCGGTGCAAGTACTGATCGAAGCAACGATTTGTTGAAGCACTTCATGAAGCCCCAGTTCAGCACGCAGGACATTGCCAAGACGTATTAATTCTTTGATCTGTTGCGTGTGCTGTGCTGACTCAGTTCCACTGGGTAGAGGTATCATCACCGAGTCTTGGGTGTCGTCGTGCATCGTGGAGGGGTGGGTGGGCGGAATGGAAGAAGGATGCTCGTGTTCCGATTGCGCTTGCTCTGCTGGTGAGCGAAATCGAACACGTAATGGAACAAACACATTCTGCTGCTTTTTTTCTGACATAGCCTGTTATTTTTTCCTTCTTTTACTCTGTTTCCTCTTGAAGCAGGATAACACATCGAGTGCCTGGCTACAAGGTTGGTAGGAGAAAAGAGACTAACACGCACGTACGGCTGTATTCCTTTAGGAAGACATTCGATATGGTAAAATGAGTCCCAGAGTATGTTGAACTCGTTTTAGGAGTATAGCAGTTCACGAGGTGTACATTATCGCTGGTAACGACCTGAAAGTGAGCACGTATCAATATGAGCAATGAGAACGACACATCTCATGAGTCGTGGGAAGAGCCTGATGAAGAAAACAACGAAGCTGAAACGCAACTTCGTCAGAAGCAACAGCGCTCATCTCGTGACGCTTACGATGATGCTTCTGCGCGCCAGAGACAACGCCCACGGCAAACTGGTGGTTCCCGCGAATCCGGCAAAGATCAGACAGACGCTTACGATAGACGTCCAGGGCGTCGTCCCGATCCTAACAGAAGCACTGATCCCCGACAAGGGTATGACGCTTATGGGCGACCCAGATATGGTACACGCAGATACCGCGACCCTTACGAAAATACGACTGAACCTCCCAGAGAACGACCGCGTCAAACACGAGATTTTCATGAACGTCCTGATCCCTACGACGAACTTGACGAAAGATATCATCAACAGCATCGCATGTCCAGGCGATCACGCGAGGAAGCCGAGGCGCGCCTGAGGATGCGCCAGCGCCAGTCTGAATATACATACGATGAAGCCAATGATGCGTATATGCACCCACAGCAACGCAACCGCTACTCTGAAGATCCCGAGGTTCAAGAGTATGATAGACGTGCATATCGCCCGAGGCCCCGAGCTCAGACCACACAAGTGCCAGCTAAAAGACAGAGGCGAGTGTGGTCTACACTCCTGATTGGCTGCGCGGGTGGTGTGATCACGGTTGCACTCATATTGGCTATTGTCGCGTTCTTGTTTTTGCGAAACGCTCCCATTCATGTTGGAGTTGGGGGTATTGGCAAAAGCAGCTATTCAAAGCACATAGCACAGCAAACGCTGCCTCTTACTGCCAATGTCACACAATTACAGGTACATAACCGCGTAGGTAACATCAGCATTATGGTTGATCCTTCCGCAACACAGGCGACCCTCACCGGTGTTATGAAGGTACAGGCTGGAAGCAGTAGCGATGCCGATAAGGAATTTGGACGCATTAAAGTGGATGTCACATCCAGCAGTGATCAGAGTACGTTGACCGTGAATGCGACTGTACCAGATGTAAGTGGTGGTTTTCTTGCCAGTTCCAGCGATTCCGTTGATCTGACGATTGCATTACCACAATCGGTAAATCCCAGTCCGCCTTTTAAACTTAGTGTCAGCGCGAATATTATAGCATCAGGAAACATAACGGTTCAAAATTTCAATGGTTTGCTCTCACTTACGAATAACACAGGCAACATTTCTGTAAGTGGGGGACTACAATCGGAGGGTTCCTGTTTGCAAACCAATGTCGGAAACGTCACATTTGCAGGAAACCTGGTCACCGGTCAAGCGGCAGATACAGGGCTTATCCCATGCACCACAAAAACCACGCAGAATACTCACCCCTGGTTCAGCTTTAAGAGCGGAACCGGCAGTGCCACAGTAACGTTAAGCGCTGTCACATCAAACTTAACCCTCGATGCCAGCACGAATAACGGCAAAATCAATAGTGGTGAATTCAGCTTGAACGTTCAGCAGAATAGCGATGGTTCGGCAAGTTATTATGGCCCGCTCACCCAAGGGACATCTCCTACGGCCGTGCTGGCTCTGACGGTAAGTACGGGGGATATTACGTTGCATAAGGCAGGTTAAGGTTGTTGCTTGTCATCCTAAACTCCCAACTGTCATTCTGAGCGTCAGCGAAGGATCTCGTAGCCTGGCGCGTGAGATTCTTCGCTTCGCTCAGAATGACAATAGCTAGATCAGAATGACAAGTGCATGCACATCTCTCAGGAAGATGACGGAAACCGCGCTTCCAACTCGCTCGCTTCACCTTCTCGCCCCATCTTGCGCAACAGCCTTGCATAGTTCCGCACGACTTCTTGTGTGCGAGGATGGTCAGGACCCAGTGTCTGTTCCCAGATGTGCAAGGCACGCTGGTACAAGGGCTCCGCCTCGACATCCTTGCCCTGGTCTTTGTAGAGGACCGCCAAATTGTAAAGCAGATAGGCCACCTCGGGATGGTCAGGTCCTAGCGCCTGTTCCCTGATGCGTAAGCTATGTTGGTAGAAGGTTTCCGCTTCGGCATAGCGCGCATGCTCCTTCAGATAGCCGCCCATTCGCATGAGCAATCGTCTGGCAGCAAACGAAGTGAGTTGTTCCTGCTCGATGAGTTGTGCACACTCCTGGGCATGGGGCAGACAGCGCTTATAGCGTGCGTAGGCGGGATATTCCATCGCTGGTAAGACCTGATTTACCGCTTGCACCACACGCTCTGCCCACTGGTAATAGGTGGACACATCCAAGTCATCCTTTAGCACCGCTTGCACCAGCCGATGCATGTTCAGCAGGTGCTCCTCAGGCTGGCGTTTGAGGAGCGAGTAGGAGAGCAGCACCCCGATGGCTTGATTGAAAATCAGCGGATTCTGTGCTACAGCTTGCAGGTTAGGTCCTAGTGTTGCACCTTCACTGATGATCTCTTCAGGGATAGCATCAGGATGCAGGAAGGCACACACGCGCAACAGATCGGCCGCAGCAGCAGAGTGCTTTTCGACCTGGGCAAACGAGAGCGACCAGGTTGCCGCCACCGGCTCGGGATGATCGGGTACCAGCCCTCCACGTGCCTTGAGCAGGTCGGCTCGCTGACTGCGATAGAGGTGCAGGTAATCGGCCAGGCTGCACTGCGTTTCCTCGATGTAGGCTCCAGCCTGATCCAGCGCCAGAGGTAGTCCTCCCAATTCCTGGGTGATCGAGAGGGAGACGGCACGTTCACTCACATCAGCTTGCTCTAGTGTGGCATCGGGTGCTAGCCGCTCTGCACGACGCAGCAAGAGCAACGCACCTGGTTCGTTGTCAAGGGCATCAACCTCGAGAGGATGTGCCAGTCGGCCCATGCTCGCAGCACGCGTCGTAAGCAGTGTGTGTCCTCTGCCAGCCGGTGGCAGAAAGTCCCGCACAAGTGTGAGATCATCGGCATTATCGAGCAGCAACAACCAGCGTGTGTGGCTCGTGAGCCAGTGCTTGACAGCCTGTACGATCTTGAGTTGATCTCGCTCCTCTTGCACAGGAAGTTCCAACAAGACTGCGAAGGCCACAAAGCCGGAGATGAGCGCCTCCTGGGTATCAGCACGTGTCCAGAGCACGGTCTCATACTCCTGGTTGTAGCGATAGGCATATTCCAGCGCGATCTGCGTCTTGCCAACGCCTCCCAGGCCACTCACCGCCTGTGGTTGGGAGACGCCCACCGTCTCACCCGCTCGGAGTGAGGCTGCCAGGCGGCGCAGCACCTCCTCGCGTCCCGTGAAATAGGGATTGCGTGGATACGGAATATTCCACACCGCTGGCAAGGCTCCTGGAAAGGAAGGACGCTCCGATGACTGGGATGCATGATGTGTGGAGGGGAAGGCAGGGGGAGAGTTGGGTTTGCGTCGCTGGTGTGTGATACCCTGCAGCAAGGTGGCACGAGCGGTTGCTTCGTCCTGATCCACCAGGTCGATATACACAACCTGACCCAGCAATCCTTCCACGTCACAGGGTCGTACCCGCACGGGCAAGAGCAGTCCCTGGTCTCCTGTAGGATCGCGTTTGAATGCTGCTGCCCATTCGGAGGGCGTAAACTGAGATGTGAAATAGTCAGGGGAGAGGACAGCGATGGTGCGCGTAGCCTGTTTGGCAGCGGCATCCATTTCGAGGACAAAGTTGCTGCCCGCTAGGAAG
>DATMNR010000413.1:0-10128 GCA_035568795.1 Ktedonobacteraceae bacterium | reverse complement strand
ACGAGCTTCAGCCAGTATACCATCCTGCTGAATCTTGCGGTTGAAACGTTTCAGCGCTGTTTCAAAAGAATCATTTTCGCAGATTTTGACCTCTGACAGCGACATCACCCCCTTGTGGCCTGTTCTCGAGGCGTACAAGGAAATTGACCTGATTATCCTCATTGACCTGCGCGAAAATTATAATTCACACTCTATTTGGTGTCAAGATTTTGTACCACTAGCGTGAGATTTTGTAGGGGTTGGTCTGGAATTGATGCCTGTCTGCTAATAGTAAACATGAAGACAAAGAATCCAATCACCAATATGCTGAACAGACTAATCGCACGGTCGATCACAATAGCAGCCAGTGCCAGGCTTGTATTCGGGGTGAAAAGCGATATCATTGCTAACATACCACCTTCAACAAGACCAATTCCGCCACCTGTAAAGGGGATAACAGTGAGAAGCGCTTCGCCAAGTGCGATGAAAAGCGAGGCAGACAACACGTGAGTTAAGTTTCCAGGAATCAAATTGAGTGCAAGGGCGATAAAAAAGAAACGTAAAGCCTCGCAAGCCCAAACGCCAACTGTAAGTCCAGTTAAGGAAGGGATACGCTTAAACGATCCAAGAGTGCCCTCCTGGAATTGGTAATAATATCCCCGAAACCGCTTAGGAACTACCATGCCGATCTGTGTAGGGAACATACGAAGCATGAAAAGCCCGATGATGCCCACTATAACTAATAGCATAGTAATCTTCAGACCAAGTACCAACTGCGGAGGTAGGTTTTCATGAAGGCTTATAATGACGGATGGGATAAAGAGCAAGAGCAGAATAATGAGATCCAGGAGACGTTCTGCAAGTATAGTTCCAAAAGTCCTCGAAGCAGGAAGACCGGCTTCCCTACGTAGCAGGTAAGCTCTGTATACGTCACCAAGTTTAGCCGGAACAATCACATTAGCAAACCACGAAACGTAGAGGATCTCAAGCAGTTTCCAGAAATTCGGTAGTTGAATACCATTCTCTTTTGTATAGCCAACATTTTCCAGGAGCATACGCCAGCGGAACGTACGTATTGGAAATGAGAAATAATAGACAATAATAGCCGCAAGCACAAAATATACATTGGCATTACGCATTGCAAGCCATGTTAATTTTGGATTAATATTTATTTTTTGAGCAAATATAACGAGCGCAACAATAGCTATAATGAGTGGGACGATGGTACGCCAGTTTAAGAGGCGCTTACTTATTGAAAGCTGGTCTTGCGTGATCTCTATCTCTTTATTTGTCTCTTGTTTAAGAAGTTCTGACTTTTTTTGCTCTATAGAGTTAGTGTGGTCATCTTGTGTAGATGGTACATCTTTTTCAGAAGCACTACCAGTATTTTGCGTAAGCAAATTATCCTCCAAATACCTTTATTCCAATATGTCTGGCGTCACCCTCTCTAAACGTATCAGAGCGATAAGTAGTAACGCCATAAGGTGAGTTAAAATGAGAGTTGAAACAGCTTAAAGGCCTAGGAACTGACAGAAGATACACGTGATACCTGAGTACTGAACCATGCAATCGTACGCTGCAGCCCGTCTTCCATCGAAACATTATGCTGCCAGCCTAACGCTTGCCTGGCTTTAGAGATATCAGGACGTCGTCGTTCTGGGTCATCGATACGTCCAGGTTCAAAAATGATGGTAGATGACGATTGGCACAAACGGATAATCGTTTGGGCAAACTCAAGAACTGTAAGCTCTTCCGTATTACCAAGATTAAATATTTCACCAGCAGTAAAGGGTTTCAAGAGAGCTAATAGCAATCCCTCGATAAGATCACTAACATAGCAGATACTGCGGGTAATAGATCCATCACCATAAATTGTCAAAGGCTTGTTTTGTAGCGCCTGGGTGATGAAATTTGGTATCATACGACCGTCATCAGCCTGGCTATTCGGGCCATAGGTGTTGAAAATGCGCACCATACGTGCATTGACCTGAAATTGGCGGTAGAATTCCATAGTCAGGGTTTCGCCAAGCCGTTTGCTTTCGTCATAACAAGCACGTGGCCCCACTGGATTTACGTTACCCCAGTAGTCTTCGCGTTGTGGGTGAACGAGAGGATCACCGTAGGCTTCTGAGGTTGAAGAAAACAGGAAAAGTGCCTGCTGTTTCCGTGCCTGCTCAAGCATCTGGTAAGTACCCAGACTATTTACCATGATAGTTTCAATAGGATGTTCCATGTATCCTATTGGACTGGCTGGGCTTGCAAGGTGATAGATAGCCTCTGCTTCAAAGTCGAATGACTGCGTTACATCGTGGTGTAAAAATGAGAAACGCGAATTATTGCGTAAAGATTCAATATTTTGTTCTGAGCCGGTGAGAAAATTATCTACACACAGCACACTATGTCCATCTTCCAATAATCGAGCACAAAGATGGGATCCTATAAATCCTGCTCCACCAGTAACAACAATTTTCAATGAATTGGACCTCCAAAGTACTGAGGAAATAAGCAAGTTCTTAAGCGGAATTGATTATGAAAAGAAACTCCTCGTACCAACTATCTACATATATCATACTTTAATGCCAGACGTTTGGTGTAGAGCAAGGTAACTGAATAGGACGCTTATCACTCCGCCGGGAAGAAATTTACTCCCTATTACTAATGACGCACATAAAGGAGAATTGTTTCATATGGCTTTAAAACTCCTACTCTCTTATTCATTGTTCCTAGAGAATAGTAGAAGCTCACATTGTTTTGGCGCATTGGGTGTTGCACTTGTCATGTCTATTGCTCAGGAAGAGCAATTTCTCACATTGCTGATGCCATCAATATTACAAACGTGGAAACAACCTACCTTTAGCTTAAAGGTTGTCATCTAACCGTGTTTAATTTTCCATCTTCTGTACATGATTTCATCACCAAGGCTAAGAAAGCCCCATGTCGTAAAGCCATGTACGATGATAACTGCCAGGAGGGAGCGTGGTGCCGATTGTGCGAGATACAGAAAACTGAATACGAGTCCTGCCAGTCCTACTCCACCGACACTTCGCCAGTTCCATTTTCCCAGACGATGGTAAAGCGTGTAGGTGGTAGTGCTTACCAGCCATCCCCAACCAATCCAACCCGTCCACTGTGTTACTACCGCCAAGAGGAAGCCACGGAAAAATAACTCCTCGACAGGACCATTAATGATCAGGTAGTAGAAACCCTGGAGCAGATGGTCACCCAGAGTCGGCCAACGAAAAGATGGACCGACGACAAACATGCGGTAGGCTGAGGCAAAACAGGCCATTGCAAAGCCTAAAACAAGACCAATGACGAGCTGTTGGGGCCAATTATGGAGAGTGAGACCCAGGAAAGAAAGTGGTAGGTGAAAAAAAGCGATATAAACAAATGGAATTACCCCTAGCGGTATAATGCGCATGAGGACGTCAGGCCATAACCAGCGCCAGGTATCGACGACAGTTGAACGTGTAATTTGTGAGGATTTAATTGTTGACACTTGAGTACCTCTTCGGGGTAAAAAAATCTCTTTGGTTTGGCTAGCTGGCATTCTATGATCACTTACTTTCTAAGAATAGTATTGTTAATTCAATATTAAACTGTATTAAGTAAGTGTAATCATGTTGTGGTTTTTTTGTCTAGTGGAAATGTCGTAACCGACTTAGTTTTGCAACTTCTCTAATTGTGACAAACCTTTTATGGCTTTTTCCTTAGAAAAATTATCCGCGCTTAATGTCGCATCACTTTTCTTTAAGAGATGCTGATAGAATGACATGCCATATGCTAGAATATCTTCATCGGGGCCGTTTGTCTCGAGCATTTCGAAGAGCAGCTCCTCTGCACTAGCATACTTGTGAACATGATCGAAATAGCGGAAAAGGAGCAACTTGGTCCTTATCGGCAAGTCGTAATCGCTTAATCTGGAGAGAAGATCATCAATCTCGGGATTAATGCTCCTGTCGCTGCTGGAGGTTCCCAGTAACAAAACTTCGAGAAACAGATTTAAGGATCTGATATAGCTATAATAACTTTCGCTAGCATTTCCTTGATCCTCGTAAATGTCACCTTCGGCTTTAAGAAGAATAGCGAGCAACCAGCATTTTTCGGTGTCTAGGGTATCAAATGATGTGAGCATCGAAAGTAAGGTCTCTTCAGGTACAGTGCGTATGAAACCGATACCCATACCGAATATTTGTTTAGATTGTTCATCGATGAGTTTATGAGCTGCTGTGTAATCTTCGATTTGCCTGTTATAAAGCACTTGTGCCAGGGCGCTGCCAAGCTCTTGCGCTATTCTCAGAATATAGTCTTTCTGTGACATGTTACTTGAATACTTTCTTTTCTAAAGGCGCTCAATTGCTTCCATTATACGCAGTAGAGTGCGTTCGCGCCCAAGCACCTCCATCATCTGAAAGAGTGGAGGTGTGGCTGTGCGGCCACTAATTGCTACACGAATAGAGCCGAAAAGTTGCCCGGTCTTAAGACCAAGCTCTACTGCTAACTCCCGCATAGGTGTCTCCATTACATTATGTTCCCAATGTCCTTCACCAGCTAAGAGTTCCTGAGCGCTTAAAAGCGCTGCTTTTGTGCGTTCAGCATCCATACCTTTCTGGATTAGTAAAGACGTTTCGTAGGTCAGGTCGTCAGAGTAGAAAAATGACACTGCATGAGCTGCCTCGCCCAGAGATTTTAAGCGTTCCTGCTCTAAAGAGAGAACACGTGAGGTATAGTCAAAGTCAAGCGGGCGCACGATGCTATCCGGTAATCCACTCTCAACCTCTGGACGCTCCATATAGGGTATGCATCGCTGTGTGAACTCTTGAAGGGACATTTTGCGAATATAGACACCGTTCATCCATTCCATCTTCTCCATATCAAGAATACCGCCAGAAACGCCTATTCGTTCTAAAGAGAAGGCTTTAATCAGTTCATCGCGAGAGAAAAACTCCGTTTTATCATCATATGACCAACCAAGTAAGGCCAGAAAGTTGAAGACCGCCTCCGGTAGAAAGCCTCTTTGTTCTAAATCTTTCCAGGAAGGCGCGCCATGTCGTTTGCTGAGTTTCTTTTTATCTTTTCCAAGTACGTCTGGGACATGGAAAAATAATGGTTGTTGCCATCCCAATGCATTCCAGATGTGAATATGTCGTGGAGCGCTAGAGATCCATTCCTCAGCGCGCAAAAGATGTGTTACTTCCATCAAATGATCATCAACAATATGTGCTAAATGATACGTGGGTAGGCCATCTGTTTTAAGTATGACTGTATCATCAATATCGGAATTCTTGAAAATGATATCACCATGAAGTTCGTCATGTACAACTGTCTCGTCATCTAGAGGCATAGCGAATCGTACCACCCAAGTGAGACCAGCAGTATCATTCGCCGCGCGTTCTTCGTTGCTAAGATAACGGCAGCGACGGTCGTAACGTGGAGGTAATTTTTGAGCCATCTGCTCCTTTCGCATCTGTTCAAGGCGCTCTGGCGTGCAGTAACAGCGATAAGCATGCCCTGAAGCGATCAGTTGATGGGCATATTGTTGATAGAGCGCTTTACGTTGCGTCTGATAATAAGGTCCAAATTGTCCTCCAACAATTGGACCCTCATCAAAATCCATGCCAAGCCAATGTAAACCATCGACGAGATAGTCAACAGCACCTTCAACCGTACGTGCCACGTCAGTATCCTCGATACGCAATATGAATGAACCACCAGTGTGGCGAGCAAAGAGCCAGCTAAAAAGGGCTGTTCGGTACCCGCCAATATGCATCAAGCCTGTAGGGCTGGGAGCAAAGCGGAGTCGTGGCTTGCGTACTTCGGCCATGTTATGTTGACTCTGTAAGCTATTCTCGGTTTGTGTCATGGGTACAATCTTTCTCCTCTACATCGCTACGAATATTGTCTTATTCTAACATAGTACTCCAAAAGCTGTGCTGGTAACATAATCTTTGGTTTTGCATTGACACTCAATTGGTCAACATGCGACAATCATATCCTCAAATTGTCAAGAACAGTGAGTAGACTGCCCAGTAATTCATAAAGAAAGGATTTCCCAACAAGGATATGGATATCAAAGAAATCGAAGTGACGCTTAATGGGCCAGTTACCATAATCAGCATAAATCGACCACATGTAAGGAATGCTATCAATAAGTCGACCGCTCATGCTCTGAAAGATGCATGGTTGGACTTTGAAGCAGATGAGAACGCACGGGTAGGTATCTTGACTGGTGGAGACAAGGTATTTTGTGCTGGAGCTGACTTACAAAGTATTGATGAATTGGAAGCAGATGTTGATGGAGAGATGGGGCCATTGGGATTTTCGCGTTTATTTGTTAGCAAACCAACCATTGCTGCTGTCGCAGGATTTTGCGTGGCTGGTGGATTAGAGATCGCATGCTGGTGTGACCTACGCATCGCCGATGAAACCGCTGTCTTCGGTTGCTTCGAGCGGCGTTTTGGGGTCCCATTGGTAGATGGTGGGACCCAGCGTTTGCCTCGTATTATCGGACTTGGGCGAGCATTAGAAATGATCCTAACCGGGAAACCTGTTTCTGCAAGCGAAGCGCTTGCCTCAGGTCTTGTGAATGAAGTTGTAGCGCCCGGGCAAAGTTTGAAATGCGCAGTAGAGTTAGCGCAGACTTTAGCGAAATTCCCCCAGATGAGTATGCGTAATGATCGGCACGCAGTATATGCTGGATTAGGGAAAGAAATGTCCGATGGTCTACGGATAGAAGCTAGTTTTGGCATAGAGACAATGAGAAGCGGCGAGCCTCAAGCAGGCTCTCACGAATTTAGGAGTGGCAGAGGGCGCAAGGGCGATTTTCACTAGCAAAACGTAAATGGTCACTCACATCAAGCAGGAGTACATTTTTATGGACGTTCAACCTGGCTTTCCGACACTCATATCTCGTCTCTTACCGGATACTGCTGCTGTTTCTGGAGATACACTTCATATAGCCAAACTTTCAGTATCTGATTTAGTCCAGAAATTGGGAACTCCATTATATATCTTCGATCGTACGACAATTATGAATGCCTGTACCTCCTATTTTCGAGCCTTTCAAAAGTTTTATCATGCTTCAAAGTTTGAGATACTTTATGCTTCTAAAGCGTATCTTACCCCGCTGATTGCGCAATTAATGAAGCAGCGGGGTATGGGATTGGATGTTGTCTCGGAGGGTGAGCTGATTGTAGCTCACCTAGCGAATTTTCCAATGGAACGAATAGCGTTTCATGGGAATAACAAATCTGAAGGCGAATTGCGCCTGGCTCTCGAGCTAGGAGTAGGACGCATTGTTCTGGATAATTGGAGTGAGCTGGAGCGATTGACGCGGATTGCGCATGAATTACATCTGCAACCTGCAGTTTCATTACGTGTAGCACCTGATGTGGATACGAAGACCCATCGATACCTGCAAACGGGCCATGCTGCCTCCAAATTTGGCTTTCCACTTGGCAGCGGTGAGGCAAAAGCTGCTATTCTCCGCATTGTAGAAGAGGGTACTTTGAGGTTGTTAGGTCTGCATGCACATAACGGAACGATGTTGCTAGAAACAAGACCTTACGAAGAGTGTATAGAAAGACTACTTTTGCTTGCTAAAGATATTTATAGAGAGATACAGTGGTGGCCGAGTGAGATAAGTCCTGGTGGTGGTTGGGCAGTTGAAACGCCAGAAGTATCGTCTACTCCAGGTGTCGAAATACTCGCACAAGCATTACAGATGAGTATGGTGCATGGTATTGTTACTATTGATAAAACCCTTCCTACACCAACCTTGATTATCGAACCTGGACGATCAATTATCGCTCGTGCGGGGATTGCTGTTTATCGCATCGGAGCGCGCAAACTGACAGCGGGTGGAATAATGTATCTTTTTGTCGATGGTGGAATGGCAGATAATATTCGACCAGCCCTGTATGGTGCTCACTATCATGCACTTGCTGTCGAGCATGCTTCCGCAACACTTGAGGAAGAGGTGCGTATTGCAGGCCGTTATTGTGAATCTGGAGATGTGCTCATCGAAAATGTGACACTGCCGTATATGCAAGAAGGAGATTTATTAGCATTGCCTATGGTAGGAGCATATTGCCTACCGATGGCAAGTAATTATAACCTTGTGCCGCGTCCGGCCGTAATACTTGTAGATGAAGGAGAGGTGCAGGTGATGGAGCGAAGAGAAACGTTTGCCGATCTGATATCTCGGTATCAGGATATTGATAGAAGTATAGGGAATACGTTTATATCTACAGATGGCTAAAACGCAAGTGCCTTGAAGAGGCACTTGGAGAAAGTATTGAAAGTAATCCAAAGAAAAGCGTTGTAAAATGCACGATTTTGAAGAGCCTACAGAACCAATGTCGCAGGTTTTCCTCCCGACTTATAAAGCGCCGACATTTCAGACAGGCATTTCTCCTGATCGGAATGCTATTCCTGCGCCACAATTGGATGAAGTACCTTTTCCCAAATCAAAAACGAATCCTGTAGATAGATCCGGGATTTCAGGGATTCAGCCAATCTACCCGATTATGCAACCATCGATCCCAGACAGCCGCAACGGTGGGTCTCCTGGAGTAGCATCACCACATGGCTATACAGGTAAGCCCGATACATTTATGCAGCATCAAACCCGAAAAAGTTCGTTCCCTACATTTGTGGGCTTATTCTTCCTTGCAGTAGAATTTTTGTTACTTTTACGTCTCGTGTTCTCTCTTTTTGGAGCCCCGATCAGTAATTTATGGGTTGGATTTGTCTATACTGTAAGCACGTTCTTCTTATTGCCATTCTTCTTACTTTTAGAGAATGTGAAGATACCACTTATTAATGGGACTGAGTTCTACTCAGATTTGCTTATTGTATGTGCTATTTTTGTTTATGGGGTTATTTCACGAATTTTAGTGCGTTTCTTTAAAGCCTTGTTGAATGCACGCTAGTCTTTCCCAAACTCATCCAGAACATCTAGGCTATTGATGAAATCGCGGTAAGCATCCAAATTTTCATCATCTTGCTCAATTCGCGGGTCAGATTTAGATGTGATTGGCTCCTCATTGGCTTCCAAAGCTACTCCTGCTCGTTCAAGCACACTGTCCTCGACAAAGATTGGGACTTTCGCCCGAACCGCAAGCGCAATTGCATCACTTGGACGCGAATCAACTTCGACATGCCTACCATCGACGTCCATTACTATGCGTGCATAGAAAATGTCTTCGATCAGGTCGGAAATCACGATACTTTCGATTTTGCCACCCAGATCACTAATAATGTTTTTGAGCAAGTCATGAGTGAGAGGACGAGGAGAGCTCGTCCCTTGAAGTTCAATAGCTATAGCATATGCCTCAGCATGTGCTATCCAAATAAATAAATAGCGTTCTTGCTTCGTTGCTTTCAAGATGACCACTCGCTGCGATGTCTGCAAATTGATTCGCACGCTCTCAACTGTCATCTCAACCATGTATCTGACTCCCTCTATTATTGACGGGATCCTTCGGGCTTCCATTGCCTTTATTGTACATCCAACCGACGGTGATGCGCAAATCACTACCTCGTATTACTATGCTCTTTTCAGCGTTGGGTTTTTCATTGCCTACCACATGAGTATAACAAAAGAAATGCGCTATTCCAAGTCCTTCTTTGTAAAATCTTTCCCGTCAGAGAGAATTCGTTTAAGCCTGCATGAGAACATTTTGAACTTCGTCACATACCAGCCTAACAAACTTTTGTGCTGCTCTCTCGACCTTTGAAGTAAGCCCAATGCCATTGGAGAAGTTTTCTCCTTCAATGGAATATACGATAAGTATTGGCGGAAGTTGCTCTAAAACTCTGGCGAGTTCGATAGCTTCGCCTACACTAAAGACATGGGTCGATTGAAAAGAAAGTTGGGCTGGAAGCGGCTGTTTGTGTGCGTCAAATTTGTAAATAGTGCCTGGATGTCCACCCGAAGAAAAGGAATCAAGGTGTTGTGCCCCACTTGTGCCAATGTAGTGTTTGAGATCGAATGATAAGCCTCAATGATGAGAATAATATGTGTCAACGAAATCCTACAAAACATGCTTAAGAGGCCAGATCAATACCTCTTGCCGGTGAGAGTAGTGCAGAAGAGGCTGTATTTCAGGTAAGTGGATATTATGCGAGATTGCCATAGTATCTTTT
>DATMNR010000412.1:0-5550 GCA_035568795.1 Ktedonobacteraceae bacterium | reverse complement strand
CGCTAGTTGGGTACCATGTCTTGGGATAGGGAACCTCCGCTTCCTGAGCTAAACGATGCGTCAGTCGCGTGTCACAGGCCCATCGCACAATATCCCATCCTTGTGTGACAAGCCGAAATGTTTGTCCAAGTTCATGAGCATTGCGTGCAACGAATTCAACTACTTCATCCTGTAAAGGAAATAGCACCCATTGCTCTAAAGAATGCTTCTGAGAGATCTGGAGTAGAAAATCAAAAAAAGCAGTACCATCCATTGAGCCATGCCAGTGAAATCGTCTTACGACATAGCGGGAAAACCAGGCAGAGCGAGGTAGATTGTCAATTACGATACTTGGTATACCCTGGCGGCCCAGGCTACGCACAACACCTAAGGCTTTGAAGTCGCTACCAAGGACGATAGCTCCAGGCCAGCATTTTTTTTGTCGCAATGCCACATTAACTACCTTTTTTCTTATACACTTTTACTTATAACTCTCGTTCTAAGTGCCGGGAAATTTGACGTGCAGCAACCTTGGAACCAACCACAAAGCGGCAAAGTGGACCAAATGCATACCCAGCCAGGGCGCCAGCAAAGTGAAGTTGAGGGATAGACGACTCAAACCATTCATTCAACACTGGAGAACCATTTTGCTCTTGAATCTTGAGTAGCAAAGATGGATCAATGAATTTGAGTGCATTAATATTTGCTCGATAACCCGTCCCCAGAATGATATGATCTACGTCTCTAGCGGTTCCATCGTTTAGTTTAAGATGCAACCTTTCTCCATGTTCCGTAGCAGCCAGGATCGATGTATTTTCAGTGCACATAACCTTTCCCTCCACTTTGTTGCGAAGCCAGGGAGCACCTGCTGGACGAACAGCCCGTTCATCAAGTGAACGTCTTACTTCGTCAGAGAATCTTCTGAAGAGCAGTGGAAAGGCAACCAGCCAATTGACACCGGGAGGGCCAACATCACTTGGCGGGTAGAAGAGATGTTTAGCTGGACCAGTATAACGATATAATCTTCGATCAATCCAGCTGACAGGACCACGCGAAATAATTTCAACCGAAGCTTCTGCCTCGTGCAACAAAGCAGCAGTTTCCAAGGCGCTTTGGCCGCTACCGACAACGATAACTTTCTTTTGTTTGAACTGTGAGAAGTCCTTATGCGCCTGATTATGCGATGCAAGCACCGGAGGTAGGTGAGATGCGAATTCGGGAATGTAGGCAAACGACGAGATTCCAGTAGCAACAATGACCGCACTTGCCTTCATACTCCGTCCACCAGCCAGATCAAGGTGAAATCCTTTGCTGTCCCTGGTTAGAAACTGCACATAAGTTTGATCAACATCTGGAACAACGTGTTCTTGAAACCAATGTCCATACTTAAGGAAGATTTGCAATGGGACAGGCTCTTGTTTAGCAATACCAGAAGACTTTGCAAATCGGTTAAGGCTATATTTGCCAGCATAATCAGATATATTCAAAGCACTCCATGACGACTTTAAGTACATTTTAGAAGGCATATTTTGCCAAAATTCCATAGGTTTGCCAAATACGTTTGTTTGTATACCTTTTGATTTTATATGTGCTGCTGAAGAGAGCCCATAAGGGCCAGCACCAATTACTACAGCAGTTTTCTCTTGCCCCACTTCAAGTCTCCTTCTATCAACAATATGGGCACAAAAAGGAAGCGGAATACCGATCTCAACGATGCATTATCCTGATTGTATTTCTCCTCCACCTTACTAATACCACTCAAAGGTGTCAAAGAGATGTTCGTGACAGTGATGAACGAGTGAAATTCCATGGGATAGTGTAGAGAAAGCCCGCAGTTTGAAATCACTCAAGAATCATGTATTTCGACTGACTTCGAAGATGCGCAAAAAGAAATCCTGTATTGTTACAGAGTCAATATCACCCGTAATCGCAAGGGCTGCGCGCTTGCCATCGGGCCAACATCCAAAGTAGAGCAGGGGAGCATCTAACTGTTCAATTTGCTGGATTAGCAAGCTACGCTGTTGAAACTGTTCCCCTGGAGTAGTTCCGAATCCATCAGGCAAATCAAGGTACAGTGCATATGGGTAGGATTCTTCTTGAACAGATTGCATAACAGGATAGCCTTGTTCTTGTAGAAAATCAGCCACTTCTTGCGGAGTTTGTGGCGAAAGTCCAATACATGGGCATGTAGTAGCTTTAATAATACAATCACATACCTGCAAGCGCTTATCATTTCCATGCCAGGCAAGAGATGGGTGATTCTCGACTGTAAGATTTCGGCCTAGTAAAGTGGCATGCGATGAACAAAGAGTTTGCACCTGCCAACGCTCAAAAGCTAGTGGCGTGATGACAAGTCTGAAACGACTGCGTTCTTTCCACCACTGAGCAATATCTTGTAGGCGTGCAAGCCAAACCGGAAGTGGTAGATTGTTTGCATAATAGAGCAGCTTAGTGAGGGCTTTTTTACATGGAACGGCGCGTTCCGGATGTAGATTGAGCGTGTAAACGCCGCCGAAGTCATATACGCGCTGCATCACTCGGCTCCAGATGCCTCCAACTTCCTCCGGTTCAGTGATGCGCAGTCGATCAAACAGCATCTCATCATCCGGAATACTAGTCGGAATACGCACTAATGGGCCCACAAAATGTGGCCTTAGCGTGTAGACATTGCATGTAAGCGCCTGAAAAAGCGCGAGTGACTTTTCATAACCGCTTCTGATTACCGGCGCAAGCAGATCAAGATCAATGACATCATGTATGATAGCTTGATTACTTTCATAAGTAAAATCGAGTGCGGTAAAAACAGTAAGTGATTCTTTTGTCCAGCCTAGATAGGGATTGCGAAATCCCTGGTAAGAAGTGTTTGTACGCCGAAAGAGAGAGATAGCCTGTTCAGTTTGCTTAAATTGCTTTGCCTCGCTCAAAAAACGATAATCGTTGTGGACATAACCATGAATACCAATTTCGGCATCGCATCGCGATATTTCTGCCAGCAACTTATGATGCCGTCGCAGAACGACCGCGGGAATAAAGAAGGTAGGTGCAGCATCGTATTGGCGAAGAGTCTCTATAGTAGAGCGCAGCGCTCGTCTCGTCCGACTTTCAGTGATGCCAAACCGCGTGAAGACAGTCCAGAGCCGTCGAGCAAAGTTGTGAATACCCTTTGTCTTGATCGAAAAGGAGATAAGATTCATGACATACCCCTATCACTTACAGAGCTATAGGGAGTGTAGCAGGTGGCGGTATTATTTTGGTGTATTGAAGCGAATGTAATAGGTAATACCTTCTACAACTATGTTAAGAAACGTACTCTTCATCTGAAAATGTGTTCCGAATGGCGAAGAGTTCATGTAGCCAGTACCAGCAAACTCCATCCTCCTAGCACATGTGCAGCCAAATCCTGGTTCAGTGAAAAAAGTAGTTTTCGCGGCAACTTTAGCAGATTCCTTCTGATTTCATGCGTAGGAAGTTCAGTAGCTCTGGCAGTGTAGAAGGAATCTAGCACTTCGTAGCCAACATCTTTTAACGATCGAATGGCTATTTCCTTAGTAAAATAATGGATATGCCCAAAGGACTCACGAACTTTGAGCAAGCCGTTACGGCGTAAAATAGTCTGCACTGACAGATCTAGTGGAATATGGAATATTGTGTAATGACTTTTAGATCTGATATCCCTCAAAAAGCTGAAGTAGTCTTCCAGATGCTCAATCACGTCCATAACCAATATGAGATCGAAAAAAGCGTCCTGCTCTTGTGTGATATCGGCCAGTTTAAATTGAAGCCTTTCATTTGCCCTGCTTTTAGAAAGCTCAAGCGCTTGAGGAGAGATATCATAACCCCAAAACAAGCATTCGCTATCCATTTGCCCTTGCAATTGCTTCAATACTTCCCCTGCTCCACATCCTACCTCGCAAATTGTTTTTGGCACAATATGATTCCGTCTCACCATGCGCATTATTTGTCTGGCCTTCCAGGGTGATTCTTCAACGTGCCACGTTAGATTTTTTTCTAAATACGCGCCAGATGTATAGAGCTCTTGTACCATTGCCTTTTCTCGTTTTACTTTAACAGCGTCTGCGTTAAGGCATCCAGAGTATGTGCAAGACCTTCGCGAAATCCAATTACCGGCTCGTAGCCCAGAAGACGTCGAGCCATACTGATATCAGCAAGGCTGTCACGTACATCGCCTGGTCGAGAATCGCGATACTCAGCAGTTACAATGATCCCCCGCAGTTCTCCAACTATACGTAATACTGTATTGAGCGAAATTCGCTCTCCACAACCAATATTCATAGCATAACCAACTGCGTCCTGTGAGGAAGCGGCCAGTAGGTTAGCCTGCACAACATTAGCGATGTAGGTGAAATCTCGTGTTTGATCACCATCTCCGAAAACAATTGGCGTACGACCTTTAATGACTGCCGTTAGAAAGCGGGGAATTACCGCTGCATACTCTGAGGCAGGGTCTTGACGCGGTCCAAAGACATTAAAGTAACGCAATGCAACTGTTTCAAGTCCATAGATCTGCGTAAACACTCCACACAATAGTTCGCCTGTCAGCTTCTGAACAGCATAGGGTGACATAGGTCTGGTCGGCATGGCTTCGTGCTTTGGCAAGATTGGCACGTTACCGTAGACAGACGAAGAACTGGCATAGACAACACGTCTAACACCAGCATCCCTTGCCGCAAGCAACACATTTTGCGTACCATTGATATTTGTTTCTAATGACGAAATCGGATCTGCGATTGAACGTGGCACAGAAGCCAAAGCAGCCTGGTGAAATATGACCTCGACACCTTGAATAGCTACTCTCACGCGATCAAAATCACGTATGTCACCCTCTATAAAATGTACATCACCCTTGAGTGCCTCAAGGTTTGACTCTCTGCCAGTGGCAAGATTATCGAACACCCGTACCGATTCGCCTCGTTCAAGCAGTGCTGACACGATATGGGAACCAATGAAACCTGCACCACCTGTAACCAAATATTTTGTTATCATTGAATGAAAGCGTACGCGACTGTTTCAGAAGCGCACTCCCCCTTGCTAATCTCTACTTGATAAAGCAACAGAATCGGCAGCGACGACTGGCTCGGACCTAGCAAAAAAGAGAGCCTCATATGCCTGCACGAGGTTCTTCTTGCTATGCTCCCAACTCAACGCCTCTACGATGCGCCCCTGCGCAAATGCACCCATTTTACAACGCAGTTCTTCATCATCCAGTAAGTTTTCAATCTGGTTAACGAAGTCCTCCACCGAATTCGGCACAGCATAGAGCGCTGCCTCTTGTGCCGAAAACCGTGTTTCAGGGAGGTCAAAAGCTACAACTGGCTTTCTCATGGCCATATATTCCATAGTTTTGATCATCGTAGAATACTCATTCAACCCATTCTGGGGGTCAGGCGAGAGTCCTATATCTGCTACCGTTAGATAGCGCAAGATTTCTTCTTTGTCTATCCAGCCAGTGAAATTGACATACTCGTCCAGGTTTAGCCTTTGTGAGAGAGCACGAAGCAATGAAGCATGTTCCCCATCCCCCATCAGTACCAATGATATGTCCTTGCGTCC
>DATMNR010000411.1:0-6886 GCA_035568795.1 Ktedonobacteraceae bacterium | reverse complement strand
CTTCGTGTGCTATGTCAGCAACAGTACGAATATCCAGCACATCGCCACGAGGATTGCCTATTGTTTCTCCATACAATGCGCGTGTGCGAGGTGTGAGAGCGCGTCGATAATTCTCCGGTTCGGTGCTATCGACAAAGATGGTGTTGATACCCCAGGTGCGTAATGTCAGATCGAATTGTGTGTGGGTGCCACCATATAGACTGCTCGATGAGACAATTTCGTCCCCGGGCCGCAGCAGGGTCATCATAGTTACCATTTGCGCAGCCATGCCCGAAGCAGTTGCCAGTGCGCCAGTTCCGCCTTCGAGGGCTGCTAAACGCTCCTCAAAAACAGCGTTAGTGGGGTTCATAATGCGCGTGTATATATTACCGAAGCGTTGCAAGGCGAAGAGTTGTGCGGCATGGTCGGTGTCGTCAAACACAAACGATGTTGTTTGATAAATGGGTACTGCCCTCGCTCCAGTGGCAGGGTCGGGTCGCTGCCCTGCGTGTATCGACAAGGTATCAAACCCAAAGACATGATCGCTATCTATTTCTGGCATGATGTTTTGCTCCTTTGCATGACACTCGTTCTTCTGCTCCAATTATTGTAGGAAAACGTATGCAAGCATCGCTTTGCTACACCTTTTGTTGTTGCTGTTTCATCCGTAGGAGCCTGAAGGCAGTAGCCTTTTTGGTCTTGCCCCGCGTCCACAGCCAAGTTTGCGTCCTCGTCTGAGCCAATACCGTTGACGACTTGATCAATCAGCCCGATCAAGTGGAGGGCTTCGCGTAGGATATTCAGAGATGCGTTATAGTCTCTATCCTGCTCAAAATGATGATAGGCACATTTCAGGTTCTGGCAGATGAAAACCCGGTCAGACAACTGCATGTCTTCCCACTTCCACCCGCAGGCGTGGCAGGTCTTACTTGAAGGGAAAAAGCGGCCCACCGTGATGATCTGTCCACCGCGCTGCTCCACCTTTGTGTCAAGCAAGTGCAACAGTTTGCCCAACGCGGCATCTGAGAACGCGCGAGACACACGCCTGTTCCTGAGCAGTCCTTTGAGGTTGAGGTCTTCGATGCCAATGATTCCATAGCAACTTGCTAGCCTGGACGTGAGCTTGTGGAGCACATCGTCTCTCAAACAGGTGATGCGATAATGCAGTCGCGCCACCTGTCTGCGTGCTTTTTCCCGGTTTTTTGAACCCAGTTTCCGACGATGCAGCCGCTTGTTGGCCTGACGCAGTTTCTTAAGGTTGGTTGTGAGGAAGGCTTGGTTCTCGACTCCCTCTCCCGTACTCAAGGTCGCAAGTCGGTTCAACCCCACATCGATGCCGACAGCGACTGGCCTTTTCACCGGGATAGCATCAGGGACTTCTACCTGTAGAGAGACAAACCACCAATCTGCCGTTTTCGTGATCCGTGCGCCTGTCACCTTGCCAGTGAAACGCAGATTCTCCGCCATGTTCACCCATCCGAGTTTGGGGACCCAGATGCGATGATCGCCCAACTCGAATTGATCGTTGGCAAGGTAGAAGCTCGATTTGTTTCGCCTTTTGCTTTTGAAGTGTGGGCGGTGCGCTCTGCCCTCAAAGAACGCTGTGAACGCCTTGCCCAGATCGAGAAACGGCTGATCCGAGGCATTTTTGGTTACTTCCCAGGTCCAGGGGAACTGTCCTCTGCGCATCTCGTTGAACTGCTTTTTCAATTGCAAAGCTGTCGGTTTCTCACCCGCTTCATAGCGACGATTCCACTCGGCAAGTGCCCAGTTCCAGACGAAACGGCTGGTTCCCGCTGCCCTGACGAAGTAATTGGCTTGCTCAGGCGTGGGATTCAGTCTGATCTTGTGCGCTCGAAACATCAGCAGTTCCCCTTACAATACACCAAAACCTATGACGCATGCTTATTTTAGAACATTCCTTCTACTATGTCAATGGAAGAGAAATGTAGACCTCTTGCCACCATTTGATGGTGTTCTCCTACCTTTTGAACACTGTTGCTTTCTCTATTTTACATCCTACCATATGAAAAATCTCCTTACACGAACCTTGAATTTGTGCTACACTTTCAAATGAGTTTCGTCGAGGGATGTGGTACATTCTTTGACATTCGTACTTTTCAGCATCATCAATTGGAGTAGCGCATGACACAAATTATTGACAAGAAGACGGATTACGCCACTGCAGGCAAGCGGACGCGCCGGCAGGATGGTTATGATAAGTTGGTAGGTCGAACACGTTATGCCGGTGATTTTACGTTCGCTGGTTTATTACATGCAAGGCTGGTACTCAGCCCGTATGCTCACGCACGTATAGTCAATATCGATACATCAGCAGCAATGGAAGTACCGGGCGTGAAAGCCGTATATACCAGTCAGACGTTAGGCATGTCGAATCCGGAAGCTAATTCACGTGGGCAATCTCCACTCGCGTCAAAAGAGGCGCTCTGGTGTGGCCATCCTGTAGCAATTGTACTGGCCGAGACCGAAGCCGCGGCAGAAGATGGCGTGGCTGCAGTCGACGTTGATTATGAGCCACTGGATATCGTTATGGACCCTATTGCTGCCATGCGTCCTGAGGCTCCACTTGCGCGCGTTTACGTAAAGGAAACATCTTCGGAGATAGCTGGTGGAGGCGCACATGCTGCCGTCTCAGAAAATCAGGTGGCGGAAGTGGACGAGGAAGAGTTTTCACAAAATGTGAGCGATAAAGTGCATATGCATGCCGGGGATATGGAGAATGGCTGGCAAGACGCAGAAGTTGTCGTTGAGCGAACCTTTACTACCAGCGTTGTACACCAATCCTATATGGAGCCGCAGTCAATTACCGTCGTGCCGGATGACAATGAGCATCGCATGACCATCTGGCCCAGTTCCCAGGCTATGCTTGGCGTGCGTTCAGATGTAGCCCAGGCGCTTTCCATTCCAGAACGGCAGATTCGAGTAGAATCCGTGCCGATAGGAGGAGCTTTCGGCGGAAAATTTGGACTTATTGAAACCCTTGCTGCAGCAGCAGCTTTTACCTCACGCAAGCCCGTGCGTCTTAGTTTCACACGTTCAGAAGATCTTTCTGCTGGCAATCCCGCGCCACAATCTATCATAACCTTGAAAATCGGTGCGAAACGTGATGGCTCGCTTGTCGCTATGCAAGGTAGAGTCATTTTTGATACAGGTGCATATGCTGGTTCAGCGGTATTCCTGGGAGGTCTGATCCTCGGAAGCAGTTATCGTTGTCCCAATCACGACTTTCGTTGCTTCGAGGTAATGACTAATAAAGTTGGCGTGGGCGCATATCGTGCTCCGGGCGCTCCACAGGCTACCTTTGCGCTCGAATCTACAATTGATGATTTGTGCCGGGAACTGCAAATGGATCCTGTCGAGTTTCGCCTGAAAAATGGTTTTAAAGAGGGTGATCCAGCCATGGACCATAGTACTTTGCCACGCATTGGCTTGCTCGATTGTCTGGAGCAGTTGAAACAACAATCTCTCTGGACAAACCGCCTGGAACAGAAAGATCTGTCAGAGGAGCTGAAAGGCTGGAAAGTTGGAGTCGGTGTTGCTGCCGGTTTCTGGCCTGGTGGAACTGAACCTGCCGCCGCAGCTTGTCGCCTGGAGTCTGATGGCACCATGACCTTCATCGTTGGAAGTGTGGACCTGACCGGCTCTGATACCTCTCTCGCGCTTATCGCTGCTGAGACCCTGGGCATGCCGGTCGATTCTGTGAATGTATCGCACGACAATACCGATACGATGCCATATAGTGGTGGAACTGGTGGAAGTAAAACAACATATACGATGGGAGCTGCTGTGCTTTCAGCAGCCAAAGATGCTCGTAACCAGATTTTAACCGTCGCGGCTGATATGCTCGAGGCCTCTTCCGCCGACCTTGAGATCGAAGGTGATAAGGTGGTAGTACGAGGCGCACCGGGTAAAAGTGTGGAATTGAAGCAGATTGCTTCAGCTTCGATGCAATTTGCCGGTAAGTATGAACCAATCTATGGACGTGGTCGTTCCGCGCTTAAAACAAGTTCCCCTCAATACGGTGTGCATGTAGCGAGGGTAGCTGTTGATCCCGAGACGGGAGAAGTACGCGTCCTCGATTATCTTGCAGTGCAGGATGTTGGTTTCGCGATTAATCCTGGTGAAGTTGAAGGTCAGATTTATGGTGGCGTTACGCAAGGTCTTGGCTGGGCGCTTTTCGAACAATTTGTGTATGACGAAAACGGCCAGTTGCTTACTTCGACCTTCATGGATTACGCGCTGCCACATAGCGTGGATATTCCGCATTTCTCTTCGATCCTGGTCCAGGTTCCATCCGAACTTGGTCCTTTTGGAGCCAAGGGTGTTGGAGAGCCTCCGGTTGTGCCGGTTGGCGCCACAATAGGAAACGCCATTTTCGATGCTGTGGGCGTGCGTGTAACGCACCTCCCAATAACCCCAGAGCGTCTCTTTATGGCCATGAAGTAACGCATTGAACACATGAGAAGCGGTCGTCATTTCGACTGTTTCTTATGTGTTATACTATATCTATCTTCTACATCAAATCACGCATAGCTCTTGTGTGACGTGTCCGTATTGTGTTTGTTTACTAGAAAATAGAACACTAACGGCCACTGATTACGTAAAAAGACAATTCATATGCCAGCACGTAATCTCTGACCTTCAAGGGAGCATGAATGATGACACCCTCTGATCCTCTGTCTCAAACAAACTTGACAGCAGCATCTGAAGCTGCACCACCCGAGCAACAAGTTAATGATGTTGCTCCGCCAATCGGTATTACCCCGCCACAAATACTTGCACATGAAGCCGCTGCTGGAAAACGAGGCGCTGCATGGCGACTATTAGTCTGGATTATGGAGAACGACCCTCGTGCAATAATAGCTGTCTCCTCGCTGGACGATGATCGTCTGGCGCAGAATCTCCTGGAATTTATCTCTTTAGGTACCTGGGCGGGCAAGCCTTTTGTTGTTCCTGTACCATTGCGCTCTCCGTTAGCAAGAACACGTCTGCGAACACTTTTTCTACCTGGAGCAGGTATCGACTCCGTACGTGCCCAGCGAGTAGCAATGTCTGCAGCTCGTGATAAACGGCCAGCAGTGCGTGAGACTGCAATCTATATCCTGGGGCTACTTGAAAGTCCTGTTGCGACTCCAATACTGATTCAAGCATTGAATGATCAGGTATCTTCTGTACGCATGCAGGCAGTCAAAGCGTTGGGACGTGTTGGCGACCCGTCGGCAGTGCCTGCTCTCCTCGATGCCTTGCGTGGAGCAGACGAGCAATTAGGAAGCCAGATTTTCTCAGCCTTGGTAAGATTAGGACGAGCAGCAGTGCCAGCGTTAATAGATGCAGGTAGTAGCCATTCCACCTGGATGCGCTGGCAAGCTATCCGTGCTCTTGGGGCGATACGCGATCGTAGAGCACTGCCAGTGTTAGTGAACGCTCTTTCTGATATGGATCATTCTGTTGCATGGATGGGCGCCAAAAGTCTGACGCAATATGGTAGGCTCAGCCTGGAACCTGTGCTTCGACTACTCGTGAAGGCAGAAATGACGCCCTGGTTAGTTGAGACAACTTCGTACGTATTAAACAGCCAGCTACGATACGATCCTAAACTGAAACCTTATCTCGAGCCGCTGTTAGATCGCATACATGCTCAGGGATTTAGAGTTGGAACATCACATGCAGCACAACAAACGCTTGCTCAACTGCAAGCTGATGGAATGATTGAGTCTAGTTAGTGCAATTGTGCAATAATCTCTCTATGCCGGATATTGATCATCAACCTGCGATAAAAGACCATGCGGTTGATGTCAGCGTATATGAGCATCCGTGCATAGGAATTCAGTTAACTGTAAGCTGACATCAACCTACCTACATACCTGAAAAGATTAAATGGTCTGACCGGGCTTGATGGCAACTACTTCAACGTCATTCAGGCCAAGAGATTGTAAAGACTCGCTGAGCGCAGCGGGAGTGCCGATTAAAGCGGGGAATGTGCCATAGTGCATGGGGATCACATGCTTGACGCCCAGCATACGTACCGCTATGGCGGCTTCTCGCGGCCCCATAGTGTAAAAGTCACCTATTGGCAGCATGGCCGCGTCAGGTTGATAGAGTTCGCCGATAATTGCCATATCGCTGAACGCGCACGTATCGCCCGCGTGATACAGTTTAAAGCCATTTTCGAACTCGATCACAAAACCAGCTGCGTCACCTGCATACGAACCATCCTCGACGCCCGACGTATGAATAGCGTGCGTCATCGAAACCTTGATGCCATCGACGTTGATTGTGCCGCCTTTGTTAAAGCCAATCGTGTTTTCGACTCCCTTTGAGCCAAGCCAACCGGCCAGTTCCACGATTGCCGCCACCGTTGGCTTTGTTGCTTTTGCAATCTCGACTGCATCGGCAATATGATCGAAGTGGCCGTGTGAAACCAGCATCAGGTCAACCTTCTCGAATGTCTTTAGTTCGGCTGGGCAGAGCGGATTACTTGTAACCCAGGGATCGATGAGGACGATCTTGCCACCAGGAGAAACAATCTTGAAAGTAGCATGTCCAAGCCAGGTAATGTGTACTCCATTAGTTTGCATAGCGTATTTGCCTCCTTGGAAAGTTTTGTGGTATTGGAACCTTTGCTTATTACTTGAAAGCAGTAGTTAACCACTCAAGTGCGGCTACTACTTGCTCCGGTGTTCATTGTATCATATTGGCCTATGCTTGCTCATTTTATGGGGTACACGCTTTTTTATGTGGCCAATGCATGGTCTTGTCGCTCTCCCAATTCTCGCGTAGACCTGGCGTTGCGAGATCCCAGTCAGGTCAAATCTTGCGTGTAACTTCTCGCAGGTCTTGGCGCAATGCTTCAGGTGAGGATCGTACATCTGTGAACGTGAGGTTT
>DATMNR010000410.1:0-6899 GCA_035568795.1 Ktedonobacteraceae bacterium | reverse complement strand
TTTCTATTTCCAGTACAGATACTCGCTTTCTCAATCAACTGGCTCATGCTGCTGATGGAAGTGTACTTAAGCCAAACGATACTGCCTCCGCATTTTCCGCAAACCTGCCACCAGTGAATGCACCGCTCTCCATCGTTTTCTGGCTCTTTGCCATAGCCGCACTTCTACTACCTGTTGATATCGCCTTACGCCGTCTTTCAAGCCTGGAATTCCTCGTCGTTGGCTATAACTGGTTACTCTCCCATCTTGGATTGCGCAACGCGACACGTGCGAAGGATACCCCAGAAAATCACATCCTGGAAACGATACGTTCCTACCGTGAGGAACGTAAAAGCCGTGCTTCAAGCCGCAAACACAAAGTTGCCTCTCTTACAACAAAACCATCAATCAATTCCGCAACTCTAGATTCAAAGAAGCTGCAGGAAGTCTCGATGACAGAAAAACTCTTGGAGGCAAAACGTAAGCGATCGAACTCAAAAACAGATGCAGAGTAGTTGCAGAGTCAGTCAATTTCTGCTTTTTCGAGGGTAACAGATTTAGAAAACTGCAAGTAAATCCTTGAGGTTTTCAATAATAAGATCTGGTTTAATATCGATTTGAATCGGCTGAAGTTTCTGGCCATCGCGATTGAGTACATACGCAAGTAAGTAGTCATCTGTGAAGCCTGTTGGGATCTCACCCTCAGATGCTTCCGCGAGTTCAGCATCGTCCATCTCTCCACTCATTTGGGCAACGTTGCTATGCATTTGATGGCCACGAGCCGCAATATACGACGACATCCATGCCACTTTTGCTTCAGAACGCAATGATGCTTTCGGTTTCCAAATCGACAGAATATTCAGCATCTTTGCTCCCAGAATATCAGCTTTCAGTGAATCACCAACCATAGCAGCTTCTTCTGGTTGCACACTCAACCTGTTCAAGGCATGCATAAAAATATCGGGATTTGGTTTGCGAACCCCCACATCTGCGGAAATTGCCATCTGCTCATATGCAAAGTAGTCGAGCAAACCCGTTGTTTGGAGATCTTCGTAAAAGGGCCGTCCTCCATAATGACGATTTGTCACCACCCCTAGAACATAACCACGCTGTTTCAATGCTGCTAATGTAGAAAGCGTGTCATCAAAGAGTACACGCGAATTGGGAATACGAATGCGTAATGCTTCATATATGTCTTCACCAAGCGAACGGTTCGCTCTCGAAATTCCCAGTTTTTGTAGAGCTTCCACTGTCGTTAGAACAAAATCTGGTTCGTATCCAGGATTCTGCCGCGCCCCAAAACGTATCTGCTTCTCGACAGCTTTTCGTAGAAGCATACCCAGTGTATGTGCTTCCATCGAGGAAAACTCTCTATCGTTCGTAAAGCTGAGAAGCGTTTCAACTGCAATGAGATTGGAAGTCTCCTCCAAACTCAGCCATTTAGCTCTATCTACAGTGGTCCAAAGTGTGCTACCTAGATCGAAAAGAATACAGCGTATGTGACGATCCTTTATCATTATTCATTCCCAAAAATCCGAGCCTTTTCAAATTATACCCGTATACCTGTACAACATGCAAAAGCACATCCAGACACACCACCAGTAACTTGAATGCCGTCTCTATGATTATAGTCGCACAATATGTGGCTCTGATAGACCCGCTGTGGCATTTCGTGTGTCGATAACAAGCGATGCTGTCCTGACAATCGAAGCATAATCAAAAATGCTGTGGTCTGTCAGAATAAGAACGCAGTCAGCGTTTCGAATAAGATCTTCCTCAAATGGCACAGCAGTCAACATCTCTTTTTTGAGAGTGATGATAGGGCTGCAATTCTATTTCTCCTAGATTGTTCATGTATGTAAGGATTTTCGCCAGATAAACAAACACCAACGGAACTTCTTCCAGGAGGATAAGTGGAAGTAGCGCTGTGTGTACTCACGCTTTTTTCGAAAGAAATCCCGCAATGCTTACAGATGGGTCTTGACTCCTTGTGCTTACGGCAAAACGAATTGGTGCCGCCGCAAACGCTCGATTAATCCAGGGCGACGCCTGTAAGACTCAACCCAGGTGCGAAAACGTTCTTGAAACCCCCGCGTTTCGTTGAATTGATTTGCCGCTTCACGCAAATCAACCAGATCACGAACCGCATCGTCATATCTGGCTCCCACAGTATGTTCCACGGCTTGATTGATCTGAAACCAGTATTGCTCCTGGTGGTCGTGAATATATTGCAGGCGTTGTAGGCGCTCTGCTCGCTCACCTTCACGTTTCTCACGTTCTCTTCGAGCTTTTATATTCTTGCTTTCAGAGTTCAATGTAGCATAAGTAACCCGTTCACCCGTTGACGTTCTCACTCTATCCCTATCTCGATTCAATTCACGCAATTCTCTGACGAATAAGCGGCTTAATCCTGGCTCATTATGTGCTAACCGTAAAAGGTACTCATTCTTACGATCCATTGGCAACAATTCAACCCAGGCAGCAAAATCATCTTTTTGAGTTGATTGCATAGTTCCGCTGCTATGTCGAGAAGCCGCGAGCAATAAGTCATCTGGCACTTGTAATAATTTTGTAAGCGCCTGCTGGGCCTTCGTCAGCTTTCCAAAATCCGGAGGTACCGGTGGCACAATGATTTCGTAATCTTCTTCTTCCTGATCTTCTTCATAGCCAAACATCATAGACTGGCTCGCTAACCAGGCAACATACAGTGCCCGTAGATCACCCTCCATCAATTCATCACGAATGGGTATAAGTGATCCAAGCTCAAATTCCATCCATTCGTCAGGACCTTCCATCTCTCTAAAGTGGATATCGAGAATATCATATTCCTTGTGCTTGGTGAATGTGACGAAATCATCGAAATCATAATCATCGATGAGATCAGCAGGCAAAACGCCATGTGGGAAGCGAAAAGCGAGTTCTGGCGAGCCCCAGTTTGCCCAGTAAAGGAAACCATCGAAGAATTCGCGCAACACCTTGATAGGATCATGCTTAAAATCCCCCCAGTGATATTCAATCAAGGCATGCGTAGAAGATGCTTCGATATGGCTCGAAAGTTTATTAACCTCATCAAGTTGTACTCGTGTCAGTGGTCGATCAATCGTCATAAACTCGTAACGCTGATACTCGCTCATTACTATTGTCCTCCATTTCGCCCCTCAGAATATCATACTTGATTGATAGAGAAAAGTAGGGGCGCAATGAATTGCTCCCACGAACAGGAATCGTCTCCCCAGGCGGGAGCAATTCATTGCGCCCCTACTACTAGGCTTGCTTCCTGTACCATCTTTCAGTAGAATAGAACTGAGAACATCGTAGCACTGTTCTATTTCAGACATACTCTTCTCATCTAAAGGTATATTTGTAATGCCAAAACAGCTTTTCGTAGATTCAGACAATTTCCGCCGAATGAGCTTGCGACTCTTTTCGGGTTTGCTTTTCAGTAGTGGCATCGGACTGATCGCTTATCGTCGCAAATCACTAGATAAAAGTGGCGTGTTGGGTTCAATCGTCAGTGGAACAAGTATCGTGGGCATGGGCGGCTGGTCATGGGGACTCTCACTGGTCTATTTCTTTGTCTCGTCAAGCCTGCTTTCCTCCTTTCGGGCCAGGCAGAAAGCCATCGTTGCTTCAGACAAATTCAGCAAAGGATCGCGTCGCGACCTCTCACAGGTTGTAGCCAACGGCGGACTTGCTACGTTCTTCGCACTATGTTTTGGCTTCTCTCGAACAGCAGCTACGCGTCGACGAGCGATATCAGGTTTCATAGGCGCACTTGCAACTGCCACTGCTGACACCTGGGCTACCGAGTTAGGTACGCTCAGCACAACACCTCCATTGTTGATTACAAACGGGAAGCCTGTTGCTCCCGGCACTTCAGGCGGGATTACGCCTCTGGGCATAGCAACATCGGCCCTGGGAGCATCCTCACTGGGATTACTTTTCTGGGCAGTGAAGGGCTTTCGCAAGTCGCTCGCGCGTACTCCTTTGCTTGCACTCTTTAGCGGCATGGCAGGTAGTTGTGTCGATAGTGTTCTTGGAGCGACACTCCAGGTCATGTACACCTGTCCAACTTGTAGAACTGAGACAGAACAGCACATCCATCATTGTGGCACGCGCACAGAGTTCTTACGTGGTATCCTATGGATGAACAACGATGTAGTAAATTTTATAGCCACAACGGTTGGTAGTGTTGTAGCAATTGTTCTTGATATCTTTTTTGCATGACTGCCAAATTTACCCGGTTTCGAACTCTTCCAGTTCTATTGACCAAAATGATACGATAACAGCAGTTTTTATTGGTCTTCGTGATGATAGATACATTGAGGGATTCGAAGTATATTCCAGGTAATATTACTATGAATCCATGCATCCTTTGACGCTACGCAAATCGGATCACTGTTGCCAACTGATGGATGACAGAAAGGAGGTATTTCACCACTTCCTCTTTCGTTTAAACAATGCAATTTCTTACATCAAAAGGAGGCAACGATGCCAGCAAACCCAATGGATTACAACAGCGGTAGAGATACCGTACTCGACGTAGCGCGTACCGAGCGCGCACAGTTCTACAACATCATTGATGATCCCGATAACTGGTATGTTCAGACGCGCTGCAGCGAATGGGAAGTTCGCGACATAGTGGGCCATATGATCGACGTCACCGAAGGTTACCTGACAGCCTGGGATATGGATCGCAAAGGTGAAACCGCTAATGCGCTTGGCCTGGTAGTAATGAGCGATAGACTCAACGAACATGCCCTGGCATTCCGCACTCTCTCGCGCGAAGAAGCCATCGCACGACTCAAAAAAGATTCGGATGAGGCGTTTGTTATTTTCGATGCCCTCACTCCCGAAGAGTGGATGGGCGCTACAATACCTCATCCTTACATGGGACCTATACCAACCAGCTTCTACCCGTCATTTCAAATCATCGACTATGGTATTCACACCTGGGACATGAAATGGGGTCTTGGAGACAAAACTGGAAAGCTCGATGAGCGCACTGCCGGTATCCTTATGCCATTCATGTTTATCGTCATGCAGTATACAGTTGATGAAGAATCTGCCAAAGGTGTAGATGCTGTATTTGGTATAGTAGTCGATGGTGAGTGGGGTGGTAAGTGGAAAGCTACAGTCAAAGACGGCCAGTACTCATGTGTGCCAGTCGAGAATCTTGATGATGTTCAGGCAACATTCCATTTTGCTAACGCTTCAGATTTTGTCCTCACCACCTATCAGCGCTTCCCAGGTGGTACGACAAGTGGAGACCCCAAAGTGATCGACCAGATTCGTCACCTGTTCTTCAAAATTTAGGATTGTAAAAGGTGCCCGAGTATCCGTAGGGATAGGAACCTGTATGTTTCACTAGAACAAGAGTGAAACGGGTGGAGACTATAGTGACAGGGCCCACCCGTTTCACTCTTTATCGCTTCAGCCTCGGATATACTAGAAGTTCCTACGAATTGGAATATTCATTCAGTTGTAGTAAAGATGCCGCGTTGCTATCGAGAATCCTTTGCGCGTCGGTTGCGGAAAGGTCAGCATCTTCTATATAGACTACCGAGCGCCTATAGTCCTCACCCGAGAGATAGGGGAAGTCCGTGCCGAGCACAAGGTGGTCGGCGCCGAACGACTCGCAGGCGCAGCGCCGGGATGTGAAAGTGCCCGACCGTATCGTACCACATGCGCCTGGCCTGCGTGCTGGGAGGTTCAGTCAATTCTGGAGCTGTCCAACTATACTGATTATCCAGCCGCTGCAAGAGCATGGGCAGCGCTCCACCCAGGTGCGAGTTAATGATCTTGATGCGTGGATAGCGCACCGGAATGCCCTTGAAGATAAGCTGTGTGGCTGAGATGGTGTCCTCAATGGGGGCGCCGATTGGCCAGGTTAGCCCATAGTCCGCAATCAGCGGTGAGCAAGCGGCTACTCCCGCGGGATGAATGTAGAGCGCAGCTCCTCGCCGATCAAGTTCGGCATAAAACGGCTCGAACTGGGGATCGGCGAGGGAGTGGCCAAGAATCGCGGTTCCCACCGCGATCCCGACCATGTGGAGTTGGTCGAGCGTTCGTTCTATCTCCGTAAGTGTTGCATCGATATGTGGCAAGGGCACAGCGGCGAATGCGGCGAAACGGTTTGGGTAGCGCTGCACCAGGTTCGCATACAGATCGTTAATGACCCAGGCGGCTTCTACCGCATGGGTCTCTTCTTCAAAGTAGGGCAGCTGCGGCGAAATGGAAAGCACCTGCATCTGAACCTGGACCGAGTCCATCAGCTCCAGACGTATCTCAATCTCTTCGGAGCTTCCGCCTGCACCCCGGTGGCGCGCTATCTCGGTCGCTTGGCTGCCGAAGCGCTGCAGGAGGTCTAGGTATGAATCGGGATAGTAATGAGCGTGAATGTCGATACGCATCGCTTTATTCCTTTCTCTGACAACCATCTTTAGTGGATACACTCAGATTGGTGTTTTGATTGACCGCCTATACATACTCTGAGTCAACGAAGTACAAATCCTGCAAGGTGATCTAGACATGGCGTAGTAGCAGACTCGCACACAGCCAGCGAGCAGAAGAAGAAGTACCGATACTCTCCTCAGTCACTAAGACCATGCACATCTTCTCATTGAAAAACTCTCCTCATGATTATGGATTTAGAGCCTTGATGACGACTCCTACAAGACAGTGTAGCGTGCAGTACAAGGAATGTCATGACTCATAAGGAGTATAATGCACACCAACCTACTACTACTTTCGCGTGAGGTGCTATCAGAGCGTGCAAGTGTAGACTACCAGCATGCATGTCGCTTCTCAGTTATGACCGAGGTGCTGGATATTTCCAAATGTGGAGTAGAAATCGGCCCAAAAAAGAGTGACGCAACACTTTGTGTGTTGCGTCACTCTTTTTTGAGTAAATCGAGATC
>DATMNR010000409.1:0-4127 GCA_035568795.1 Ktedonobacteraceae bacterium | reverse complement strand
GAAAATCAAGCGTGAAAGCTATCGCATTCCGCTCGCTCTAGAAGAAGCGATTCCAACGAAAGAGAAGAGAGAATAGGAAGAGGAGGAACACATGAGAGCAACCGTTTATCATGGACCCAGAGATATGCGCATCGACCAGGTCCCCTATCCTATCATTGAGGCCCCAACCGATGTGCTTGCCCGCATTACGCATGCGGGGATTTGTGGCTCGGATCTGTGGTCCTATCGTGGCATCGATCACCGTGAGCCGGGAGATCGCATGGGGCACGAGTGGATAGGGATGGTCGAGGAGGTTGGGGCGGAGGTGCGCACCATCAAAAAAGGAGATCGCGTGATCTCACCTTTCTTGATATCGGATGGCACATGCGAGTTCTGTCGTGAAGGCTTGCCAAGCTCATGCGTGCATGGAGAGCGTTGGGGCGGTCCCAATGATGGCGGCCAGGGCGAAGCCGTTCGCGTCCCATACGCCGACGGTACCCTGGTGGTGGTTCCCCCTGCGGTTGAAGGCGACGAGCATCTGCTCAAGGCAATCCTTCCCCTCACCGATGTCATGGCGACAGGCCATCATGCTGCCATTACCGCAGGGGTCAGGGCAGGCAGCACGGTAGTAGTGATTGGCGATGGAGCAGTCGGACTCTGTGGAGTCCTGGCCGCCAAACGTCTGGGGGCCGAACGCATCTTTCTCATCGGACATCGGGAACAGAGGCTGAAACTGGCGCAAGCATTTGGGGCCACCGATCTCATGATGACGAGAGATGAGCAAGCGGTGCAGGAAGTGCTTGAGCAGACACATGGGGGGGCCGAAGCGGTCCTGGAGTGTGTCGGCACGCTTGATGCCATTAACATGGCGATTCACATGACCCGACCGGGGAGATCAGTTAGTCTCGTTGGTTTTATCCATGCCAGTCAGGCTCCTGATCTGACTCACCGATTGTTCCAGAATATTACCATCACCGGCGGTGTGGCACCTGCGCGCGCCTACCTGCCAGAATTGTTGCAGGATGTGATCGCAGGAAAACTTGATCCGTCACCCGTCCTCGACATGACGGTCAATCTTGATGAGGTTCCTGCCGGATACGCGGCGATGGATACTCGTGAAGCCATCAAAGTGATGGTGCATCCGTAGAGACCAGCGTTATTCTTCAATCAACAAAGGAGACCTTTATGGCACAGACAGATTTTCGCGCTGCCTTGCAGGGCAGCAATGAACTTGATATCACCGTGACCGGCCGAACGTCCGGTCGATCCCTTACCTACCCCGTATGGTTTGCCCTGGATGGCGACAAGCTCTACCTGATCCCGGTGAAGGGATCAGATACCGACTGGTACAAAAACCTGCGCAAGAACCCGACCATCCGCCTGGAGGCCCGTGGGAAGACGCTCACTGCGAGCACTCGTTTTCTCACCGACGAGGCGCAGCTCGGCAAGGTCCTTGAGAAGTTTCGAGACAAGTACGGGAGGAACGTGAAGTCCTACTACCCCAAGCTCGACGTTGCCGTCGAAGTCCCACTCGAGTGAGGTACCAGCTCGGTGTTGGTATGTCGTATACCCTTCACCTCGCACGGCGTTCTTCGTTGTTGAGGGGAAGATGAGAAAAAAAGAGAAAGCAGCCTATGCTTGCCACTGTCTTTCACGGCTCCTTCGATGTCCGGATCGAACAGGAGCTCAGTCTTTTCGTTCTGACATTTACGCAATCACCACGTTAGAAGGAAATTTCTGGTGGAAAAACCATCCTTGGCGAGGTTTGGCAAAGCCTGGACCTTTCATACTGAAAGGTCCAGGCTTTGCCATCAATCACAAAGGTTAACCATCTCTGACGTTCCTTAAGAGATTATCCCTACACTGTTATAACAGAACTCAATAAAGACTAACGCTTCACAAGTTCATCTGGAGGTACTGCGATCTCTCTCACGAATCCCTCAACACATGTCCGAATGATAATTTCGTGTTCCAACTGGCGTACAACAACACCGGGGATGGGAAGAGAATGTTTGTCATCGTGAGCATGCCACAACACCAGATCCTCGCTGTGAAACTCGTTCTCTGGTCCATCCTGTATTTGATACATCATCACAACTTCCTATACATATATTCTTAAATGCATAGAGAGTAGCAACTATTGCTACTTCTCAGCATGTATTTCCTGAAGTATCCGTTGCACTTCTTCCTCGTCGATCTCATCGAGACCCTTCACCTTCAAGCCCTGCTTCAGAATCTTCTCACGTAACTTGAGAAGCCCCTCGATCAAGGCCTCGGGTCGAGGTGGACAACCGGGTACATACACGTCGACGGGTATAACTGTATCTACACCTTGCACAGTGTAGTAGCTATCATAGAACTCTCCACCCGAATTTGCACACTGGCCCATACTTATTACCCATTTGGGTTCGGGCATCTGCTCAAAGAGCAGGCGCAGGCGCGGCGCCATCTTGACAGACACTGTTCCGGCGACAATCATCAAATCGGCCTGGCGAGGGCTGGAACGAAAAACTTCCGAACCGAAGCGCGAGAGATCATACTGTGGGGCTGAGGCTGAAGCTATCATTTCTATAGCACAGCACGCTAATCCATACCCCAACGGCCAGACAGACCTGGAACGCGCCCAGTTTTTGGCCCAGATCAGCATATCAGCCATGCTTGTTAGTTCCACATTCGGTTCCTGATTTCCAGGTATGTATTCCTGTGGACCTTTAGCCACCGTTAGTGGAATCGGCTTGCGCCTTGTTATCGTTGCAATTGATCCTTCTTGTTGAATTGTCATATCCTATATAACTTTCTAGAATGCCTCAACAACCTCAGCATCCCTCCCACCGTCAAGAAAGGATTTATTCATGAATCAGGAGGAATGTTCTTCTGGAGAGGGAGGCAATGTTTAGGAGTTCCATTACTAAAAACATCCTATAACATGCCTTTATTCCACTTGGTCCATCTTTTGAACTCATCAATGAAGAAAGATGTTTAGCCCTGTAGCCAGGCCTGTAAATCGGCTTTGAAGATCTCAAAAGCATCATCATGGGGTGCATATCCTAAGAGATCGCGAGTAGACGTGATATCAAGCCTTTTGAATCGATTGTTCGAGAGGGCATGAACAATGGCAAACTGCACATCTGGTGCTTCAATACAGCGGACCAGCAGTTGATTTAAATCCCGCTCACTTACATAACCGCTCAAATGACGCATATTAGGTTGCTGTCGCAACCAATTGGAAGTATCTCCCTTGACATCATAGGAGCCAATCCGTAAAGCAATACTGGAAATCCCTTCAGCATGAGCAAAGTAAGAAGCCACGGCTTCCCCGAAACATTTGCAAACGCCATACATATTCATAGGGCGTATTGGCGACTCAGGATGAACCTGGACATCATCTGGATAACCAGCGAAGACTTGCGCGCTGCTGGCAAAGATGACGCGTTGACAGCCCTGATCTTTTGCCGCCCGAAAGATGTTGTAGGTCCCACAGACGTTGTTATGCAAAAGAGCTGTATAAAAGTCCGCCTCAGGATTGCTAATAGCAGCAAGGTGAATAACTATATCAATATCCCGGCACACCTGCTGGCAAGCCTCAAGATCAGATACATCGAGCTCTCTGACTTCATATCCATGAGAAAGGACTGATGTAATGGAAGATGTCTCTTGATCTGCCAGACGAAAGAAGTAGTTCGAAGCCTCAGCACGGAAAAAAGCCGTACCGATTCCCCCCGCTGCTCCTGTTAACAAGATTCTTTTTCTCGATGGAGATCCGTGTGCGGTCATCTTTTAGTGTCCTTTCGTTTTATGGGAAGAGCCTTTGATGTATAACAAGCATACAAAAGCTCACCAAAAAAGTACCGCTCATTTTGAGCGCTATGTGAGCGGTATTTTCGTTTTATAGTAGAGCATAGTATAAATATTCGAGAAAAATACGATGAAAAAGCTATGAGCGACGCAAAATTAATACTTTGAAATCACCCATGCCACCTGGATCGCTAAGCACTGCGGCACGCTGGCGTACATCTCGCCATTTCAAAAGCGCTATCTGCCCTCGATCTGTAGCGCGTGCAAATTCCGCCTCAGTGAACTCATTCAAATAGCGTTGTTCCAGCTCTTCCTGAATACCCAGTCCCTGCAACCAGAGGCGTTGCGTGGTG
>DATMNR010000408.1:0-9031 GCA_035568795.1 Ktedonobacteraceae bacterium | reverse complement strand
TTGCCAATATGACACCGCACGAGATTGCAGACCTGGTAGAGGATATCGCAGGGATATTGCGAACCCTACCACAAAAACCATTAAAGCACATGAGCGCTGCAGATCCAGAATTCACTGAAGATGATACCTCGTCTTCTGGTGCTGGACCTATACATCAGGTGCTAAAGGATTCTTGGAACTGATAGGCAACTACAACAGAACTAGCAAGTAGAGGAGGACACAATGATCAAGCTCGGTAAGTTCCTGTATCGTAACCTCGAAGGGTATCGTATGCTCGTGCTACTGGCTGTCTTCATCACAATCGCGGAGGTCTTCGCTGCGATCTCCATAGCCTTTCCTTTAAAATTTATTACGAGCAAAGTTCAAAATCCTGGGAACGACCCAACATGCACTCTCCCATTCCTAAAACCTTTGCTTAACCCTATTCTAGATAAATTCGATATCCCTCAGATCGCCCCAGAGCTACAGCCTCTGGCTCCTGGCCAGCCGCCACAGCCACCTGAGTTAACGCAGTGCCCGGTTTCGCCAGCCGATCATAATCCAATCCTGATTACGAGCCACCATACCGTCAATGGAGTGATTGTCTTTTCAGTCGCGATGCTGATTTTCTTTGCCGCCCTCAATGCTAGTCTGATCTACTTTGACATCAAACTGGCCGCTCGTATCGCACATAATCTCACGGCCAGGTTGCGTAATCAACTCTTCGATCATCTCCAACGCCTCTCGCTTGATTGGCATGGCAAACAAAAAAAAGGTGATCTTGTCAATCGTCTCACTGGCAATATCGCTGACATTGAAAAGCTGGTCGCGGATGGGATGGTCGACCTGCTGGCGGGAATTCTGACTCTCGTAGGCATTTTCATTGTCATGTTCTACCTCAGTCCGACCTACACGCTGATTGCCATGGCAATCATCCCAGCTCTTTTCTTGATGACATTTACCTATACACGCAGCATTAAAGCTGCGACCAAGCAGGCGTCAAAGGCGACGGGGCAGGTATCGGATGTGGCGACTGAAGATATCAATGCGCTCACTGTCATCAAGGTCTTTACGCGCGAGGAAAAAGAAGCTATCCGCTTCGGCGGCTATGTCGATACCACCCGCCGGGCAAGCCTCAGAGCTGGCGGCTTGCAAGCTCAGTTTACGCCGCTTACAGGCTTTCTCATTGCTCTTGGCACTGCTGCGGTCATAGGTGTTGGTGGCTACGTTGCTGCGAATAATACCTTTAGCCTCGGCATCTTTACTATTCCAGCAGAAAGCGTAGATATCGGGACGCTGGTGCTTTTCATGTTGTTCCTGGGTCTGCTCTACCAACCCATGCGCGACCTCTCAAAACTGACAACCCTGGCTGGCACCGCCAGCTCTGCTGCAGAACGCATTCAAGAAGTATTCGATCAGGCCCCCGAGGTTCTAGACAGCCAGACTCCCTACTATGGCCCAACTAGACTACGCGGTGATCTCTCCTTCGATAATGTTTACTTCGGCTATATATCAGAACGGCCTGTGCTCAAAGGTATCAACTTACAAATCCCTGTGGGTAGGAAAATCGCTTTGGTGGGTCTTTCGGGAGGTGGTAAGACAACATTGGTCAAATTGATCCCGCGCTTCTATGAGGTCACACAGGGATCAGTTCGCATTGATGGCGTGGATACCCGTATGTATCCACTCTCGATCCTGCGCCAGAACGTCAGTATGGTACTCCAGGACTCGGTCCTCTTTGAAGGCACGATCGCCGAGAATATCTCCATCGGCAAACCAGGCGCTTCCCCACCAGAGGTCATGGAGGCGGCACGCAAAGCAAATATCCACGATGTTATCATCAATGAACTTGGCGGCTACCATCGTCTTGTCCGCGAACAGGGCAAAGATCTCTCGGGTGGTCAGCGCCAGCGTATTGCAATCGCACGAGCGATTCTGCGCGATGCCCCGATCTTGATCCTCGATGAGCCTACGGCTGCCCTCGATGTTGAGGCCGAGGCCGAAGTGATGCGTGCGCTCAATGAATTGGTTGTCGGACGCACGGTGATTATGATCTCTCACCGCCTGAGTACGCTCGGTAACGTCGATGAGATTATCGTGCTCAAAGATGGACAAATTGCCGAACGCGGTAGCTACACAGAATTGAAAAAGCGAGGTGGTGTCTTCGCTACACTCCTTGAGGAACAGAACCGCTATAACCTGGAGAGGATTGAAGAACAGAATCGTCGCAATCTGGAAAAAGTTGGCGATCAATCGATTCTACGTTCAGCTTATGTACCACTCCAGGTCGGTACTGCCTATGCTCCTCAGCAACTCCCGGCTTCGCAAATGGCAATCCCGCCTATTCAACAGGGTTGGTCGGGCGCTGTTCCAATGACACAACCAGCGCCAGCGGCTATGATGGATCGCAGCCCACGAGCTAATGGCAACTCTCAATCACCTGCTCCAGAGCAGATACCACCTGTTGCGCGGATAGTTATTGAGGTTGATGGTAATGTAGTCAACCAGCGTGTGCTGAACAAGCCGATTATGACGATTGGTCGGCTCTCCGCCAACGATATCTCAGTACCTTCGCAACGTGTCTCGCGCCTGCATGCGAAAATCCTTTCAAGCAATGGAACCTGGCTCATTGAGGATGCTGAGAGCCTTAACGGTCTCGTCTATCAGGGACAGCGTATCGACCGTCTTATACTGAAGTCTGGCGATCGCGTCTTTTTGTCGCCTCATATCGTATTGCAATACCAGACGATCTCTTAGAATTTTTGTGGGAAGGAAGAATCGATGTCAGTACAAATACCAACTGCGCCACAAACACCTACCACTCCACAAAAACCGGGTTATGGAGGGCGTATCCTCTTCTGGGTCTCAGCCATCGTCAGTTTCGGTCTTCTTGGCTATCTGATCATAGTGGTTGCACACCAGATGCTTTTCCCACCTCCAGCTCAGCGACTGGTGATAGTGCAGGATATTCCGCTTCCCAGTGGGCTGGCCAACAATGCGCAGCAAGCAACCTCTCTTAAACCAGGTGTCGACCTGCAGTTCGACGGTTTTGATTTCCAGGCCTATGATGCAGCTACGCACCGCCTTTTTATCGCCCATACAGGTCCTAATCCTGATGACATGACACTGAACCGCATACCGTTCGATCCCAAGTTCGATGGAAATGTTGTGGTCTTCGATACCCAACAGGAGAAGGTAATCGGGCGAATAGCAGCTCCTCAGGTAGCGGGGATTATTGATGCAACCGATCTACACAAGATCTTCGCTGCGGACTCAGAGGATAACATCATCTACGATATCAACGTGAATACCATGCAAATTGAAGGCCAGATCCAGTTGCCCGATCTTGAAAGTCCCGACGCGATCGGATATGATGCTGTCGACCACCGTATCTTCGTCTCTGATACTGGCTCGCCTGTGGACCCGCTAAAGTCCGGAAACGTTGACCGGAAGAACGAGAACGTTGCAGTGATTGATGCAGTTCATGATAAGTTGCTCGGTCTGGTAAACTTTGGCTCACTGCCGCTCTTTGGAGGTGAGAAGGCGCCTGTAACTCAACCAGGCAATATCCCCACTTACGGGCATGATGTGGGACATAATGATTATGACCTGGGTCATGACTATGTTACCTCTCAAGTCTTGCCCAATGCCGATGATCCCAATGCATACATCCTTCCACCGCCACATACAGCAGAGTTTATCGCCATTGACGCTGTGACAATGAAAGTCGATAACCGCACCGTGCTGCCCGCCTATTGCAGTACGCCTCACGGGATGACAATCGATAGAGATCAGCACGTGGCATATGTGGCCTGTACTGACTTTGATCCTCAGGCTGGTTTCTTCGAGAATCTGTTGCGTGTCGATCTGCGCACGATGTCTGTTATCCCAACCGATCCTGAAACAGTGCGCCTGGCGAACGGCCCAGACCTCGTGCGCATCGATCATGCACAGCATCTGCTATTCGTCGCTGGTTCTGGTGGCATCACGATTTTTGATGAGAAAGCAGGTGAGTTCCATCGCCTCGGTGTTGCTTTTATCGGCAAAGAGACGCATACAATCGCAATCAATGAACAGGCAAACGAGATGTACTTCCCAATTTTTGCAGGTGGCATACCTGTTCTTCGCATCACTCGCTACAACCCGAATGGAGCTTAGTGAACTCATCCGTACCATCCTAAACCCACTTGTGTCACCCTGAACTGACTCGAGTCAAGCTGGGCTCACTCCTGTCATCCTGAGCGAAGCGAAGGATGACACCGGGATTTCTGTAGGGCAGGGTGAGAATACAAAAAACTTACACAGGCTCGACTCGGATTAACACCTCTCCCTTATGTACCACATCGCCATTAATCGCGACAATCTCAATAACGCGGCCAGCCACTTCTGACTGGATTTCGTTGAAGACCTTCATAGCCTCGATCAGTGCGACCACCTGACCAACATGCACGATATCGCCAGGATGAACAAATGGGGGAGAGGTTGGCGAAGGGGCGCTATAATAGACACCTGTCATGGGCGCGAGGATGAGCAAGCTATGGTCTTCTTGAACCTGCTGAATCCCGTTGCTAGGAGTAGCCTGTATTCTCGGGTGAGTCAAGCTCAATTGCTGGCCAGACCCTGAGATCATTATCATATCCGGCCTTCGCCGAATGATGATTTCTGTGCCCGCTTCAGTCAATTCCAACTCGCCGATAGTGCTGCCCTCTAGCAACTGTATCAACTCTTCGACACGTTTGATCCACGGTGTCTCATGCTCTTCAATATCCATGACTTTGCAACTCTACTTAATTCTGGCGCCTTGCCTTGCATACTGTAGGGACGGGGCTTGCCCCATCCGAGTCCCCTAACTCGCCAATGAAAATTTACTCTTCGTATCGTTTGAAAATCAGGCTGGTGTTATGCCCGCCAAAACCCATCGCATTGGATAGAGCAATATTCACCCTTCCCTGGCGCGCCTCGTTAGGCACATAGTCGAGATCACAATCAGGATCAGGATGGTGCAGGTTGATCGTTGGAGGTATGATACCGGTCAGGATTGTCATAATCGATATTACAGACTCGATCGCACCAGCAGCACCTAGTGTATGTCCCATCATTGATTTGGTAGAACTGATTGGTACTCTATACGCATGTTCTTCAAAGCATGTTTTAATGGCCTGAGTCTCAGTTCGATCGTTATACAGTGTCGAAGTGCCGTGGGCATTGATATAATCTACCTGGTCTGGGCGCAAGCCTGCTTTTTTCAAAGCGCGACGCATAGCTCGCACAAGGCCTGTTCCACCAGGAGCAGGTTCTGTAACATGGTGCGCGTCTCCCGTTGAACCATAACCCACCAGTTCCGCTAGAATCGTTGCTCCTCTTGCCCTGGCATATTCAAGGTCTTCGAGCAGTAAAACACCCGATCCTTCGCCCATTACAAAACCATCGCGGGTGGCATCAAATGGTCGACTCGCGCTCTTTGGGTCATCGTTGTTGCGCGAAAGGGCGTGCATATTATCGAAGGCTGCCATAGAAATAGATCCAACAGCCTTCTCGGACCCTCCCGCGATCATTGCTATAGCATCACCCCTGCGAATTGTCTCCCAGGCCTCGCCAATAGTGTTACCACTTGTAGCACAGGCGGAAACAGCGGCCCAGTTTGGGCCTTTTGCGCCCGTCATTATCGAGACCACCCCTGCAGCTCCATCAATAATCAACATGCTAATGAAAAATGGGCTGATACGGTCCGGACCTTTGGTATGCAGTGTAGTGAACTGATCGTCTAAAGTCAAAAGCCCACCGATGCCGCTGCCAATATACACACCGATGTCATCTGCGTTCTCTTCTGTAATCTTTAAACCCGACTGCGCTACTGCCTGTTTAGAAGCGCCGATTGCCATATGCTCATATGGATCGTTGCGGCGTATGTCCTTGCGATCCATATATAAAGAAGGCTCAAAATTTTTCACTTGCGCGGCGAAATGCACGCGATGTCGACTTGTATCGTATCCCTCGATCTCCGAAGCACCCGACTTCCCCTGACAGAGAGCTTCCCAGGTGGACGCTACGTCGTTACCTAGCGAGGTAACCAATCCCATCCCTGTTACAACAACACGAGTCATATCATGCCTCCTGATCTGTAAGATAGACGCGTAACTGACGTTTACTCATATTTGGGAGTGCAGAGGGCAAAGCCCTTTGCCAGGAGCGCGAGGGTGTCCCTCGCCCCTTTCATTCTCTTACGGGCCGCAGGCCCGTAAATATAGTTATGAGTGGCTGCCATATCATGCCTCCAAATTCACTATATTCCTAAAGCTACGGCTTCTTCTTGTAGGAAACGAGTATGCGTCTCCCCACGTATAAATCCCTCGTGTCTGAGCAACCGTTGGTGAAACGGGATAGTTGTTACTATGCCCTCGATCACAAACTCGTCCAACGCACGCTGCATACGCGCAATGGCTGCTTCGCGCGTATCTGCCCAGACAATAAGCTTGGCCAGTAATGAGTCGTAATGCGGCGGGACCGCGTAGCCAGCGTACAGGTGACTATCAACACGTACTCCAGGGCCTCCCGGAGGTAAGTATTTCTCCACTACACCGGTTTGCGGTCGGAATTCGTTATCAGAATCTTCCGCTGTGATGCGACACTCGATAGCATGTCCTCGAAACTGAATTTCGTCTTGCTCGAGCTGTAATGGTAAACCAGCCGCGATACGAATCTGCTCTCTGACAATATCGGTACTCGTGATCATCTCTGTTACCGGGTGTTCAACCTGCAAACGGGTATTCATCTCCATAAAATAATAGTGGTTCTGTTCGTCTACCAAAAACTCAAGCGTTCCGGCATTGCGATAACCAATTTGTTCGACTGCGTAAATGGCTTTCGTACTAATTTCTTGGCGCAATTCGTGAGGCAAGAGTGGACTTGGCGATTCTTCAAGCACCTTTTGATTCCGCCGCTGGATCGAGCAGTTGCGCTCGCCCAGGTGTACACCGTGTCCAAAATTGTCTACCAATATTTGGACCTCGATGTGTCGAGCATGCTCCAGGTAGCGTTCGAGATACAGTCCATCATCGCGGAAAGCTTCACGCACCTCATTCTGAGCAGTTATAAAAACGCGCTCGAACTCGTCTGCGCGTTTCACCAGTCGAATGCCGCGTCCTCCGCCTCCTGCGGCTGCTTTGAGCATCAATGGGAAACCAATTTCTCTGGCAACTTCTATCCCCTCTGCCAGTGTGCGCAGAATGGGAGTACCGGGGAGCATTGGCAGTCCTACCTCGGCCATAGTTTCACGAGCTACTACCTTGTCTCCCATAAGAGCCATCACGGATGCAGAGGGACCGATAAACGTAATATTGGCGTCTGCGCAAATTTCGGCAAAGCTCGTATTTTCCGCCAGGAAACCATATCCTGGGTGAATGGCATCTACGTTCGTTATCAGTGCTGCGCTAATGATATTTGGAATATTTAAGTAACTCTTGCCGCTGGCGCCCGGTCCGATACAAATATGCTCATCAGCCAGGTGTACAGGTAAAGAATCACGATCGGCTTCCGAATGGGCAATCACGCTGCGTATACCCATCTCACGACATGCCCTGATGATTCGCAACGCAATCTCGCCACGGTTAGCAATCATAATTTTACGAAACATACCTACAAGGCCTCTCGCTCGCAATAAACCCGTCAAATGGAAACAATGTATGCCATTATATCACGCGAACCCAACATGAAGCTAGGCAGAGTGGTTTGCTCAGGCACTTGGAAAGAAATCCAACACAAATGTGTGGGGAAGAATTTGATTGCCATTGACTACAACATATTATATGGTGAGAGCCGAATCAACTCTCCATTGCCATCCTGATCTCACCGATGCCATTCTGAATGCTCCAGTGTCATCCTGAACACACTCTTGTCATCCTGAGCGTCAGCGAAGGATCTCATCGCCCATCACGCGAGACCCTTCGCTAATCGATCCCGCTTGTCAAGCTGAGCAACCCCTCTTGTCATCCTGAGCGCCAGCGAAGGATCTCGTTGCCCATCGCATAAGATTCCACACTCACGCTTAAGATAACACCGCCTGGCCGTTTCGTCACATTCCACCCCACATCTCCAATGCAAATGCCTGATGTTCTAAAGCATTTCGTCGAGTTCCAACGGCTTTTAAATGACCGGTATCCCCTCCCGCCGAAAACCCTCTTCCTCAAACAAAAACTGGTACAAATCAAGCGCGGATTGTTCATCCTTTACAACCAGAATTTGCAAAGCCATTCCTTCAATATCTTGCATAATATTGCTGAAAAACAAAATACCTCAGAAACTTGTAGGTGCCGATTTATCGAGCACACCGCCGATTCATCGCCCTTCCGTGCCCTTTCACGATATCCCTTCTATTTTGTTAGTCACGATTATTCGCACCAGTCTCAACGGCCATGAGAAAACTGGGAGACGCGCACCTCTCAGGAAGAAGGAAACCTCGCTTCCAACTCACTCGCTTCAGCTTCTCGCCCCATCTCGCGCAACAAGATTGCATAGTTTCGCACGACTGTTTGTGTGTTCGAATGGTCAGATCCCAGGGCCTGTTCCCAGATGTGCAAGGCACGCAGGTACAGCGACTCCGCCTCGGCATCCTTGCCCTGCTCTCTGTAGAGGATCGCCAGACCGTTCAGCAGATAGGCCACTTCGGGATCATCAGGTCCCAGCGCTTGTTCCCGAATGTGCAAGGCGCGCTGGTACAACGGCTCGGCCTCGACATACTTGCCCTGCTCATAGTAGAGGTTCGCCAGCCCGTTCAGCGGATAGGCTACCAGTTGATCATCTGGTCCGAGCTCCTGTTCGTAGATGAGCAAGGCGCGCCGATATAACGGCTCAGCCTCTGTATACTTACCCTGCTCATTGTAGAGGATCGCCAGCCAATCCAGCGAATTGGCCACATCGGGATGGTCAGGACCAAATACTTGTTCTATGATGCGCAAGCTCTGTTGGAAAAAGGCTTCTGCTTCGGCATAACGTGCATGCTCCTTAAAATAGATTCCTGTTTGATAGGGTAACCATCTGGCGGCATACGAGGTAA
>DATMNR010000407.1:0-5994 GCA_035568795.1 Ktedonobacteraceae bacterium | reverse complement strand
CCAGGATGAAAAAGATCTTGATCAAATTAAATCGTCACCCACATTTGACGACGATTTTGATCCGGCCATTCTTGAAAAACAACCCTGGTTCCAGGCTGAGCATCCCCAAACAACACATTCGGAACTGGACACTGCGTATGTATTCCCTGGTAATGTAGAATCGGCCGAAAGCCTACACTCATGGTCCTCAGAAACTCAAGAAGAAGCCTTTCCCACACCACCTGCATGGCTTGACGCACTTACCAAATTCGAGAGGCAGCCAGGTGATCCTATATCTACTCCCTCAGTTGGTTTACAAGAGCTTGCGCCATCAAATGAAAATGTTGCGCTTAGTCAAACTCAAGCCGAAACAGAACTTGCTTCTGCGAAGCTCTGGGAGGGAAACATCAACGCACAATCTGATGCGTACGTTGCAGAAGAGCCAGCCTTTTTCTACACAACAGAAGAAAATAAATCAGAATTGGAATGGCCGGAATGGCTCAAGTCGCTAGGCGCGGAGACCATGGAGGTTCAACCAGAACCAGCAGAGGCTGCGGTTGACCTGGAGCCAGAGCAATCCTTTGAATTTCAGTCATGGACCGAGCAACTTGACCAGACATTTACTGAAGCCGAACAAGCACAAATGGCTACATTAGAACATCTTGACACCGATTTGCTCTCTCAAGGTTTTGTACCATTGCAGCCTGGAACACTCAATACTTTCGCGGAAGAACCTTCTTTATCCTCTGCTTTAGCTCAACTAGGTAACTTCCCGGCAGATCCTGTTACATCTCAACCTCCTTCTACTGAAGTTACTTCAGATACCGTCTTAGAATCGGCAGAATCTTCTGAACCTGATTCTCAACCTACTATACTTTCTGAAAATATACAGCAGCATGTTGAGCCATCTCTAGACTCAACAATACAGGAATCGGCTACCGAAAGCGCTAATTTGCCTTTGGAAACTCCGATACAGAACCCTTCTTCTGAACAAGCAGTAAGTCAAACTTCAATACCTATGGATAAATCTGCTGAACAAGCAGTACTTGAGACTCCGCTCATTCCAGCCTATCGTGCCGACGCCTTGCTCGAAGATGATTTAGAAACGACGATGAAACGCCCTGCTATCAGATTACAATCAATGCAAAAGTCAGCAACGCATCCAGACACCTTATCAATGCTAGGCAAAGGGCGTGTTGGAGAACATGGCAGAGCGCAAAATGACAATGTAACTAACAAAGAGCGTCTGCTTCGAGGATATCAACTCCAACTCGCAGGCGCTTACGACGACGCTATGGCTGAATACCGCATTATCATTCGCAATGCACCTGATCTTCTGAGCGAAGTCATAAGCAATGTACGAGCGCTCTTGAAGCTATCGCCCAGATATTCAGCCGGCTTCCGCGTTCTTGGTGATGCCTATATGCGGCAAGGCGAATATTTACAAGCAATGGAGGCATACAATAAAGCTCTTACTATTGCTAAAAAGGCAAAAAGTCAGAGTATCTAGCACCAAAGGAGTCGAAGGTGGACACAATTCTACAACGATTGACCGACCTTGATGAAATCTCAGGCGCAATTCTCATCGGCAAGGATGGTCTGATCGTGTCAGGAGCGCTACATAGTGAGGACGAAGAAATGTTAGGGGCCATGTCAGCCGCCGTCTTTGGCTCAATCGCAAATTTTACAAGTCAGATTAACAATGGTGAAATGCATCACGTCATCATTGAAACACACAGTGGAACAATCCAATTTGAGGAAGTTGGCGACCTGATTCTTGTAGTTACCACCAACACAGCCAGCAACCTCGGACATATTCGCCTGGAGATGAAAAAAGCCAGCCGCCAGATCATGCAACTCGTCGCTACGTTTTAAGAAGAGAGTGCTGAGGGCACAGAGTCTGGAGGACTCTGCACGCAGCCCTTTCCCGAGGATCATCGGAGCTTGGATACCTCCTCTTACGACTTTTAGCAGGAGTGCTGAGAGAGGGCGCAGCCGTTTGCCGGAACTACTCTGAGACTGAATACTTGTCTCGACTGTTTACAGGGTGGCAAAGGGCTGCGCTCTCTCCCCGGCATCTCAGAGCCTGAGTACCCCCTGTTTTGACCATTAACAGGAGTGCTGAGGGCGCAACCCTTTGCCGGGGTGCGGGGTGTCCCCGCCAACCTTCCTCACCAGCCGCCGCAGGCGGCGCAAGCAAAACCAGAATTATTTCTAAATAACAATTATAAGGGGAATCATGGAACGAACACTAATCATCATCAAACCCGAAGGCGTACAAAGAGGCCTCATCGGAAACGTAATCACCCGACTCGAACAACGCGGGCTAAAATTTGTAGCACTAAAACTCACACAAATCACCTCCGAATTAGCTGAACAACATTACGGCGTACACAAAGGAAAGCCCTTCTACCCCAGCCTCGTAAAACACATCACCTCAGGACCAGTAGTAGTAGGCGTCGTAGAGGGCCCAAAAGCAATCAGCGTCGTACGAACCACCATGGGAGCTACAAATGCTGCTGAAGCCATTCCAGGCACAATACGCGGCGATTACGCACTGGAAATTGGCTACAACATCATTCATGGTTCAGATGGACCCGAAACCGCGATACAAGAGATCAACCTCTTCTTTAAACCAGGGGAATTACTCTCATACGCGTTGGTCGCTGATCAATGGGTATACGAACAGTAGTGGAGTCTTAGAGGTAGGATGAATTAACCCGCCAGCGGTTTCAACTGCTGGTCTTTTTATGTTAAAAAGCTGGGGAAGCAGTTTCTTCAGCAACAGCTTCCTCGGCAGAGGCTTGCTGCTTCTTCGTAAGACGCCAACAACAGGTTTTGCTACGTAAACAGCGTTCTTGTTCTTCAAAAGTAATTGGCGGTGTACCTTGCATGCAAAACACTTGATACATTGGCTCACCTGCCGCTACATCATTACAAGGAAACCAACGTTCGCGGTAATACTGGCAAGCATTTTTATGTTTACGCCAATTAGAATTTTCAGATGGATTGGTTTCAATTGTGCCAGACAACAAATCATCCTTCCTGGTACACACTACTTGCGATAAGATAATATTGTTCGTAGTATACCATATTGGAAACACAAAACAGCCTCAAATGTATTCCTGGAATCATGCTTAGTGGAATTTGGAGAGTAACTTGTTAGAACCAGAAGTAGACAAACAGCCCGATACCAATACTCCCGAAGATATTGCTCCCTGGACAACTCAGCAAACGTTCTTCGGCACATTAATCACACTCATTCCCTGGATAGTGCTAACCCTCATACTTTCAGCCCTGAACGGTTCAGTCAGCGTTACGCAACCTCTCTCCACTCAAGCTGATCTGACAGGTGCAATAGTTACCATTATCTTTACAGCCTTGATAGAAGGGGCTTTCTTAATTGCCCCTTTTTACTATGCCAACGCAGCATATCGCTCAATCACCCCGCACTTGCGCCTGGCTCTAAAAGCGCTCGGATTCCGTCGCTTTCGTCTCGGAAACGCCCTGTTTTGGGTCATCATATTAATGATAGTCATTTTCGGCGTTAACACACTCTATTCATACCTGATCACAGTTCTGCATTTGAACGTGCAAACAAACGACCAGTTAATCCTCCAACAAAGCAAAGTCGCTCCCTTATCAACATATGCAACACTGTTCGCAGCCGTCTTCATAGCTCCATTCTGTGAAGAAGTGTTTTTCAGAGGCTTCGTTTTTCCAGGACTTCGCCATGGTATGCCTCTTGTTTGGGCCATCATCATCAGTTCACTACTCTTCGGAGTCGCCCACGCCGACCCCGGTTCATTCCCGGTACTTTTCGTTATCGGCCTCGCGCTCGCTTTTCTCCGTTGGCGCACGCAATCCCTATGGCCATGCATAATGCTTCATATACTCAACAACGGAATTGCTGCCGTAGTTATCGTGCTTACTATGCAAGGTGCCATCAAATAAATAAGCAAAGGCATGATGAGGCACGTACATTCATGCCTCATCATGCCTTTGCTTATTGAGCTTACATCTTTCGTCGATCCTCAACCCGAGCGCTGGCAGTCTTTGACTCCCCTCCACTTGCCCGGGGTAAACTATCCGCTGGCACCAGCTCAACTTTAGGAAAGTTGCCGGTAACAGTCTTGACAGATTCAGCCATTTCACGACTCAAATTATGGCTATGTTCCTTGTCGCTTAATATAGATGAATCCTTTACCTCGACCTTAAGATCAAAGGTATCCAGACCATTGATCTTATCGACAATGATTCGGAAATTCGCACCAGTCTCCGGAAATTTGACCAACGCCGCCTCAACCTGGCTTGGAAAAACTATCAAACCACGAATAGAAACTGCATCGTCGCTGCGACCCTTGATGGCCGCAATTTTCGGATGTGTTCGTCCGCAGGCGCAGCGTTCTTCCCACCACATACGAGATAGATCTCGACTGCGATAGCGGATCATAGCCGTCCCATCAGCAGTAAGCCACGTCCATACAAGCTCGCCGTCCTTCCCATATTCCACCCATTCTCCTGTATCGGGATCGATACACTCCACAAGGAAAGCGTCAGCCCATGCATGCATGCCATCGCGAGTTTCACATTCACAAGTCATACCTGGACCTAAGAACTCAGTCATGCCGAATTCATCATAAGCAGTAATGTTGAACAACTCCTCCAGTTTCAAGCGCGTCTCCCATGGCCATGGCTCAGCGCCGAACAGGCCGATTTTGAGTTTGGTATCTTTGAAATCGATCCCACGTTCGTGGGCCTTCCCCCCAACATAAAGACCTACCGAAGGAGTCATACAAATAGCCGTTACGCCGAAATCAACAATAAAATCGATCATGCGATCATATTGTCGGGCATCAGAACCCATGGGTATTGCCATAGCATCCATTGCCATTGCGCCATAGTGAAACCCAAAACCACCTGTTGCAAGGCCATAGCCGTAGCAGTTCATCAAAATATCACCTGGACGCATACCAGTCATCCACAGTTCGCGTGCATTAAGATCTGCCCAGTAGTCAATATCTTTTTTTGTCGCGAAGACAGGGACACTCTTACCTGTTGTGCCACTGGTTGCATGCACCTGTACCGGCCCACCCGCATCATTTGGCTTCTTAAACGCCATCCCATACGGATATGCAGCACGAACCGTCTTTTTCTCTAGAAATGGAAGCTTGCGAATATCCTCTAAGGATTTGACGTCCGAGGGTTTCACCCCAGCTTCGTTATAGAGATTTCTATAAAACTTGTTCTCTTTGTAGGCACGCTCTACCATGGCCTGAAGACGTTCCAATTGCATTGCCTTAAGTTTGTCTTTTGGAAGTGTCTCCATTTCTTCGTTGAAATACCTTCGATCACTCATTCTGGAAATCCCCTCGGGTTTTAGAAATTCTACTTCAATGCGCACCCCAAAGCGGTCATGATGCGCTCCCTGTGAGACATTACAGCATCAGGGAAAATACACATGCGTATTGTATCATTCACAACATTTTGAGTCCATACATGAGTGCCTCTAAACCTATGATATGATTATTAAAAAAGCAGGAGCAAATTCTTATGTCCAGTCCAATTCAAGCTGTAATCTGGGATCTCGATGGTGTAATTCTCGATAGCGCGGACGAACATCGACGTGCCTGGCAACGTCTTGCACGTGAAGAAGGCATTCCTATGACCGACGCTGACTTCTGGGCCACCTTTGGCAAACGCAACGATGATATTTTCGCCTCTCTATGGGGCAACCTGACGCCTGAACAGGTGAAAATTCTTTCAGATCGCAAAGAGATGTACTTTCGCGAGCTCATCCGAGAAAGCGCAGTCCCACTACCCGGCGCAATAGAATTAATGCATGAACTACATGATTCTCACTTTGCCCAGGCATTAGCCTCCTCCACACCGATTGAAAATATCAACCTCATTGCAGACGTATTAGGACTAAAACGCTATCTCTCGATCCTGGTTTCAGGTGAAACAGTTGCAAAAGGCAAACCAGCACCCGATATTTTCCTCAGAGCAGCAGCC
>DATMNR010000406.1:0-8235 GCA_035568795.1 Ktedonobacteraceae bacterium | reverse complement strand
AGGCATCACGGCGTTATAGGTCTCGCAGCAAAGCGCAAGCCACTTGTTCAGCATGGTTTGTTGTTTTTTTGTCGGGTAGAGTCGGTACTGAAACATCTTGTTCATCTCACGCATACATTCTTCTTAAGGCAAGAGCAACCGGAAACAGCCCCCTCCACGCCCCAAAAAGGTACGCGCCTTTCATCCCCATACCTGGAAGTCAGGGGCCTTCAGGTATGGAACTCTGGTAACTCTGTGATTACCTGTTCCACCTCTGCGATGGTTTTCAAATCAAGAACCCTTTTAGCCAGTTCTGCCAGTTCTTGAGATGACCATTGAGCAAGCGCTGCCCTAACCTGGGGTAGTGCAGTAGGCGTCATACTCAATTCGTCTACGCCAAGTCCAACCAGTACGGGAGACAGTCGAACATTACCAGCCATTTCACCGCAGACCGCTACCGGCTTGCCAGCACTCCTTCCAGCAACGGCCACCTGGTGAATAAGCCGCAACACAGCGGGCTGCATAGGATTGTAGATGTTAGCAACATTTGCATTGGTGCGATCGCAGGCCAGGGTATATTGCGTCAGGTCATTCGATCCAATACTAAAGAAGTCAGCGTATTCTGCAAGTTCTGAAGCCATTACCACTGCGGCAGGAACTTCGACCATAATACCGATAAGTACATGCGAAGGTAAGGCTACCTGTTGACTCTTCAGGCGATTATATACCCTGTCAAAGATTGTCCGGGCTACCTGCAACTCCTCGACAGTCGTAATCATGGGGAACATGATATGCAGTTGTGTACCTGTTTCACCTGCAGCTAGCAGAAATGCGGCGAGTTGTTGCTCAAGCAATGACTGGTGAGCCAGGTGTATGCGAATACCACGCAAGCCGAGCGCAGGATTCTCCTCGACCATATGCCCCAGAACACTATCCAGGGCCACCATTGGTTTATCTGCTCCTGCATCAAGTGTTCGAACGACAATTGGTTTCGGTTGTGAAGTAGTATCACCATTGAAAGCACGAAACACCTTTATATAGAGTTGGCGCTGTTCGTTTTCGTCAGGAAGGGTAGTCGCTTTAGCAAAGAGAAACTCGGTGCGTAACAGCCCTATACCCTGAGCATTCCACTGACGTGCAGCCTCTGCCTCTGCCTCGCTACCAACATTTGCAAGTAGTTGTATGTGTCTGCCCGCAAAGATAATTGGAGCCTGTTCTTGTTGAGCAGCAGCTTTGAGGGTTGCTCGTTGCTGTTGTAGTTCGGCAAGACGTTTTACCAATTGAGCATGCATCTCTGGGGTTGGTTGATGATAGAGCAAGCCATTGTCAGCATCAAGACCCAATTCATCTCCAGAATGGATGATCTGCAATGCCGCTTCATTCAGGCCAGCAATCGCTGGTATGCCTAGCGCACGTGCTAAAATAGCAGCATGGGCAGTAGGCCCACCCTGGACAGTGCAGATACCCAGTACAAATTCAGGCCGCACTTGAGCAGTATCAGATGGTGTCAAATCCCTGGCTATCAGAATTACTGGATGATTCAAGCTACTCAAATCCTGCTTCGAGGCAAGCCTATCCACCAATTTCTCGACCGCTCGACTTACAGCATCACGCATATCGACGGCACGGCCAGCTATAAGAGGATCATCGATAGTTTCCAGTGTAGAGGCAGAGCGTTCACCTGATTCAGCCAACGCCCCTGCCGCATCGATATGTTTCGTTTCAATTTCATAGAGGGTGGATTCGAGCAAGGCGGGATCACGTAACATAAGCGCCTGGGCATCAAAGATGGCTGCCTGGGCCTGGCCAACGCTACTTTCCAGGCTCAATGCCAACGAGTGAAGTTCCTCCGCGGCACTGGCAAGCGCTCCTCGTAGACGTTCTTGCTCAGCAGCGACCTGATCCAAAGAGATGGATTGCTGCTCTATAGCTCTAAGTAAGATGACACCTGAAGTATAGAGAAGAGCAGAGCCTACAGCCACTCCTGCTGAGGTTGTAATGCCGTGCCAGGGTTCACCCTGTAGTTGGGTATCGGGCCGATACATCGGCGGTGTGCCCGATAAATCGGCACCTACAGTAGGGGGGATCGCAATTTCGGTCGCGGGTTCGTAGAAATTTACACGGACCAATTCACTGAGCGCTTGAATAGCTGCTTCCGCATCTTTTCCACTGGCGCGAATGGTAAGCGTATCACCTTGCCGTAGCCCAAGGGACATTACGCCAAAGATACTAGCGGCATCAATATCTTTGCCGTGTCCTGATGCACGTATGTTTGCCTGATAACCAGCAGCGGTCTGCACAAATAGCATAGCAGGACGAGCATGCAAACCAGTGGGATTCGCTAAGGTCAATTGAGCTGTACGCTCTGAGGTTTCCCCTGGAGAAATGCTCTCTGGAGTCTCATTCTCTGGAGTCTCGCTCTCTGTTGGGGTCAGAGGTTTGAGCATCAGAAGTTGATCGACGTCTGCCGTCTTTTCCGCCATCAGCTGTACTTGTGCCAGATTATGACCAAGTGAGGCTTCAAGAGCAGCTGCAAAGGCTCCTTCAACGAGGGGAGCATACGTAAGACGAACTCGATTACGTTGCTCATCACTGAGCATTTCAAGCGCCAATTCAGCAGAGAGAATGGCACTCCCAAGATCAAGCAAGACCAGCACACCATCTGGTCCATCGACAGATTGAATAGCCTCGAGAATTTTATCAGCGGAAGTGCCCAGGATATCATCGATAGCCCCACCGGCCGCTGCGATTGGGGTTTTGCCTTGCGTCATCTGCCCGGCGAGTTCTACAACGCCTGCTGCCAGTTGGGCGCTATGCGAAACAATAACCAGCCCGACCGTCATTTCAGCCACTTCCTCTCAGGATTGAAGACGACAGGAACTTCATTGCATCGTTGCTATTTGCCTACACAAGTCTCAGCAAGACAGCGTAGAATGAGCGAGCTTGATGTAGCGCCTGGATCTTGATGACCGATACTACGCTCACCTAGATAACTGGCTCGTCCTTTAGTAGCAAGGAGAGGGATTGTAGCTTTTGCGCCTTCTTCAGCAGCAGTTGCAGCGCGATCTGTGATTTGCTCAATGGTTGCACCATCATTGAGAGCCTGCTGCGCGGCATTCAGAGCGGGCGTTAAAGCATCGACCATGGTCTTTTCACCAGGCTGAGCTTTCCCACGTGCAACAATACCACCTAAAAATGCTTCGAGCATGGCAACGACATCAGCAGATGTAAGTTCCTGTTTCCCTGCTACTGCGCCTGCTGCTCGTAAATATGCTGTACCATAGAGTGGCCCTGCAGCGCCTCCAACAGTTGATATCAATGTAGAGCCAACGGTTTTTATACGCGTCGGAATATCCATTGTTGCCATTGTGGGGAATTTATCACGAATGGCACTGAAGCCACGATCCATATTAATGCCGTGATCTGCATCTCCAATAGCAGAATCAAGATCGGTTAAATAAGTACGATTTTCACGTAGCACATCGGCAGTGCACTCTATCCAGCGCATGATGTCCTCATTCGTCATCAATACGGCATCCTCCAATATAAGATTGTTGTAGGGGGCATTAATATCCAGCAGGGCGACCGCTGGCACCTATCCGTCTCACCAACGCTGCTACGCAGCTAGTGCTTCGCACTCAGGTGAGACGAGAGGAGAAGGGTCGCCCCTACATTTTATTTGAATGTTAAGAGTTCACCCGTAAAGGTGAATTGTGTAAACCCCTACAACAACTATACACTAAACTCGCGTTAAATTACATACCCCAACGCAATGCAGGAGTATGAACCGGTGCATCCCAATACTTCATTAGTTCGTCATCGAGGCGAACAAGAGTAATTGAACAGCCCGCCATCTCAAGAGAAGTAATGTAATTCCCCACTAGTGAACGTGCGATTGTAATCCGTTTCCCATGCAAGAGGCGGTGTAAGGCATCGAATACTATATAGAGCTCGATCAGAGGAGTGCCTCCCATGCCATTGACCATTGCAAGAACCGATTCACCAGCCTTCAGGTCCATATCCTCGACGATGGGAGTGGTTAGCATCTCGGTTATCTCAAGTGCGGAAGCAAGTTTGACACGCCGTCGACCTGGCTCTCCATGTATGCCGATGCCGATCTCCATTTCGTCCTCGCCTAAATCGAAGGTGGGTTTACCTGCTGCCGGGACAATACATGATGTCAAGGCCATGCCCATACTGCGTCCATGGTCATTGACTTTTCGTGCCATTGCAGATACCTGAGAGAGAGGAGCCCCGGTCTCAGCAAGAGCTCCAACAATTTTCTCCAACAAAACGGTGACGCCGACTCCTCGTCGACCAGCCGTGTACAGACTATCTTGAACTGCTACATCATCATTGGTGACGACACTTTCCACATCGATTCCATCTGCCTGTGCTAATTCAGCTGCCATCTCAAAGTTTAATACGTCACCAGTGTAATTCTTAACAATGTGCAGCACCCCGGCTCCCCCATTCACAGCTTTTGTTGCCGCGAGCATCTGGTCGGGCACTGGGGAGGTAAAAACGGCACCAGGGCAGGCTGCATCTAGCATACCAAAGCCGACAAACCCACCATGCATCGGCTCGTGTCCGCTGCCACCGCCAGAAATAATCCCTACTTTTCCCTGAACGGGAGCGTTTTTGCGTACAATTATTTGCTGCTCGATATCCACACTGATAAGGTCAGAATGAGCAGCCTGCATGCCAGCAAGCGCCTCCTTAACGACATCTTCTGGCTTATTGATCAGTTTCTTCATGTTGTCTTTTACCCTTTCTTTGGTGGTATTGAAATGCTACCCATAACTTGTTCCTGCTCAACAGCAAGTTGCTGCTGCACAGCGGAACGAAACGTATCACTCATCAACTGCTGTTGCTCAGATGTCCAATTATGCTCAATGGCCATAAGTGAAACAACATCGTCGAGAGCGCCCAGACCACGCTGGCGGTCTTCAAGCATGATCGAAGTTCGGCGAGCCAGCACGTCATAGGGCGTCATTGCCATTTCGTGACGACAAGCATAGATAACCTCTGCCCGAATAAATGGAAGATCATCAATGAGGCGTCGACCCAACTCTACATCATCCTCAATCAGTTTTAATAGCCCAAGCGCCTCTGAACCATAATGTCTAAGGTGTTGAATAGTCTGTGGATTGAGGCCGAGTGCTAATCCTTTAATTTCCACGTCACGCTGCCTGGCAAGCCAGCCTGCGCTCCCTTGCAGGGGTAGATTCTGTGTAGGATGAATTGGGGTTGAACCATCGCGACGACTCAGTACATCTACCGTATCCTGTGCCATACGCCGATATGTTGTGAGTTTTCCCCCAACAATCGTAACCAGGCCTGACGGACTCTGCAAAACCGCGTGCGTACGCGAAAGTTTTGCTGTTGAACCTCCACCGCGTGAACTTAACAGTGGGCGATAACCGGCGTAAACACTAATGATATTGTCCTCGGTGAGTTGGACATTAAGATAACGTTTGAGATGGTTCAAAAGGTACGCAATATCTTCCTGTGTGGCCGTTGGATGGTCAAGATCACCCGAACCTGTATCAGTAGTACCAAAGATCGCGCGTGATTCCCACGGAACAAGAAAGAGAATGCGCCTGTCATCGGTCTCAGGTAGAACAACTGCATCATTGCCCAACTTGACATCCTCGCACGAAAATACCAGGTGAACACCTTTACTAGGTTTTACCTGAACCTGCGGTTCATATCCGGCAAGCTCCTCAATATGCTCAGAAAAAACACCCGTGGCATTGACGATGTGCCGGGCACGTACCGTAATATCCTGGTTTCCCAGTTGATCACGCACATGAGCGCCAGTTACTTTCCCGTTTTCGGTTACAAACGAAGTAACTTCCGCATAATTAGCTATGGTTGCCCCAAATTGAGCAGCGGTACGAATAAGAGCTAATGTGAGCCGGGCATCGTTTGTTTGTGCATCATAGTATATGAAACCTTCTTTTAGCTTTTCAGTCACAAGAGATGGGGCCAGCTCCATCACCTTGTTTCTGCTCAAACGTTTATGCCTTTTCACACCCCGGCTACCCGCAAACATGCCTGCCATAAGATCGTACATCCAAAGACCTATATCCATAATCAAACCAAGCCCAATACCGCCTGGTGTAGAAAACGGCAGGCCCACCGGATGGCGATCTCCCTCGTAAAGAGGCAAGATAAAGCCAACTGGCTGTACGAGATAGGGAGCGTTTCGTAGCAGAGTACCACGTTCTACCAGGGCTTCATGCACCAGGGCAAAGTCAAAATTAGGAAGGTAGCGGATGCCTCCATGGACGAGCTTGGTAGATTTGCTACTTGTGCCGCTGGCAAAGTCTACTTTCTCAACAAGCGCGACCTTGTAACCACGAGCAACAGCATCCAGGGCAACACCGGCTCCAGTTACGCCGCCACCTATTACCAGTACGTCATACTGCTCGTTTTCCATGAGAGATAAGTTGTGCGTGCGCACCGATGTAGAGAGTGGTTGCATGGTAGTTTGATCACGAAGATACGAACATGCTTAACAGGGATCGTCACCCTATCGAGCGCTCGTATCTTCGTCCTTTCATGTATCGCGAATAAGCCTACTACTCGGCAGATGGCTCCCGTACAGATCTACCCGTTGTTTCAGTGCCAGGAGAGGCCTCCCGTACGGCTTCCCCTGTTGTCACGGTATCGCCAGAGGCCCCTAACATCCTCGCCCCCAGCACCCTGCCGATAGTCCAATCGTATACAAAGGCGCCAACTACACCTCCTAACAGCGGTCCGACGATGGGGATCCAGAAGTAGTAATTGTTCTGGACAAAGCTTTGACCGCCGCTAAAAAGAGCAATCCACAGGCGCGGACCAAAGTCGCGGGCGGGATTGATCGCATATCCGGTGTTCAGACCGAATGAAGCGCCAATCGCCACGATCAGGAAACCAATGATCAGGGGATTGAGGTTTCCCTGGACCGGTTGGTTCCGCGCATCAACGATGGTCAGAATCAGGAAGAGAAGAAGGGCGGTCCCTAAAAATTCGTCACCGAAGGCGCCGAACGTTCCCACGAATGCCTTGGGGCTGGTGTAAAAAACTCCACCAATGGTCAGGTTAACAGACCCACCAGCTATAGTATTTTGAAGGGCACCCTGGTAGACGAACCAGAGGATTCCCCCTGCGACAAATGCTCCCAGTATCTGTGCTAACCAGTAGGGAAGTACCTTGCCCCAAGGATGCCTGCCGGTTACAGCCAACCCCAATGTTACGGCCGGATTGATATGCGCGCCGCTAATCGCCCCTGCGACATAAATACCCAGCATAACGGCAAAACCCCATCCAAAGATAATAACCGGCCAGGTATTCGCGAATGGAGTTGCCGCGCCGCCAGCGCCTAGTTTTGTATAGAGCGCAAACGTTGCTACACAGCCATCACCGAAGAGAATCAGCACCCCTGTGCCAAAGAACTCTCCGATCATTTCACCCACCGTGCCGGCTAAGGCAGAGGGCGCAGATGCAGCTTGACTTGACATAGATGATCACTCCTTTTCTGTGTTGGATAGATGACGGATAACTAAGAAGTATGCCGTCTCGATCCCAAAAAATTGATAATAAGTCACACTATACGAGACGCACTACAAGGACGGTAGGGACGCACTATAATGGATCTCCATCCCTCTGGGGAACGGCGGGCGACCATAAAGGCCCACCCGACCACCCCCCACCACTCTCGCCCCTACGGTGGGGAATTTCCCTCAGAAGGTGGAGAGCTATTGAGTTCAGAGTATCCATCAGGGGCCGATACATCGGCGATGGGCGCGATACATCGGCCCCTACGGATGACCCGATTGTTTTGGTAAAGCACATATGTGCGTCCCTCAATAGATCAGGCCTGCTCCCAGTGCATCGAGCGCTCCACGGCACGCTTCCAGTCGGCATAGAGCTTTTCGCGCTCATCCGCACCCATCTTCGGCTCGAAGGTGCGATCAATGGCCCAATTCTTGGCTACTTCTTCAGCACTACTCCAGAAGCCTGTCGCAATACCAGCGAGGTACGCTGCTCCCAGAGCAGTTGTCTCTGCAACCGTTGGCCGCTGCACCGGCACTCCCAGAATATCAGCCTGGAACTGCATGAGCAGGTTATTGCCGACTGCGCCGCCATCGACACGCAACGTTTTCACATGCACCCCACTATCAGCAGACATGGCTTCCAGGACGTCACGAGTCTGATAGCACATTGACTCAAGGGTTGCGCGAGCAATATTGCCAGCAGTCGAACCGC
>DATMNR010000405.1:0-27367 GCA_035568795.1 Ktedonobacteraceae bacterium | reverse complement strand
GCGATCGTGATGCCGCGCTCGCGCTCCTCGGGCGCTTTGTCGATCTGGTCAAAGGCGATATACTTGTTGGTTGCGCTGGCTTTGGCCAGCACTTTCGTGATCGCCGCCGTCAGCGTCGTCTTGCCATGGTCGATGTGGCCGATCGTCCCGACGTTCACATGCGGCTTCGTTCGCTCAAACTTCTTCTTTGCCATGAGTTTTCCTCATCCTCCATCAGTGCTCAGTGCAAACATACGTGCGTCAGGGGCTGCACCTTTGCGATAGCACTTTATTTATTCATTAAAGATTAGACTATAGTTGTAGGAATATCTCTTGTGGATGTTCCCGATACTCGGTAGGCCTATCCCCTGTTTTTGGCTCCGAAGCTCCTCTGGGATCCATAATTCAGGAACAATAATCGCCTGTTCCCACATTGTGCACTATCTACGTTTCATCCTCTTCTTAGCGTGTTGCCTTTGCAACAATTGTCTCAGCAATATTTTTGGGTACGGGATCATAATGCGCAAATTCCATTGAGTAATTAGCGCGACCACTAGTCATTGAACGGAGATCGTTCACATAGCCGAACATCTCGGCGAGGGGCACATGCCCCCGCACTACAACCATCGTCCCACGGCTTTCCATACCCATAATGGTTCCACGGCGTCGGTTTAGATCACCAATTACATCACCATAGAATTCCTCGGAGGTGGTCACTTCTACCAACATTATTGGTTCAAGTAGAATAGGGGCAGCTTTTCGTGCTGCCTCTTTGATCGCCAGGGAACCAGCGGTCTTAAAGGCCATTTCGTTAGAGTCTACGTCATGATACGAACCATCGTAGAGTGTAGCTTTGACGTCGATCATTGGATAACCAGCAATAATTCCATTTTCCAATGTTTCACGTATGCCGTTCTCGACAGGTTTAATGTATTCCCTGGGTACCGTACCGCCAACGACGGCATTGATAAACTCAAAACCTTTGCCACGTTCGTTTGGTGCAACTCTGATCCACACATCACCATATTGCCCATGTCCACCAGTCTGCCTGACATGCTTGCCCTGGGCAGTGGTCTCACGAGTAATCGTTTCGCGATAGGCAACCTGCGGACGCCCTACGTTTGCCTCAACCTTAAATTCACGGAAGAGACGATCCACAATCACTTCAAGATGCAACTCACCCATCCCACTGATGATAGTCTGGCCAGATTCGGTATCAGTATGTAACTGGAAAGTCGGATCTTCCTCTGTCAATTTATTCAGAGCAATCGCCATTTTATCTTGATCAGCACGAGTTCTTGGCTCGATGGCAATCGAAATCACCGGCTGTGGGAACGTGATAGACTCCAGCATTATCGGGTGATGTGCATCACATAACGTATCGCCAGTGAAAGTGTTTCGCAAACCTACAGCAGCGCAGATATCACCAGCGCGGATTTCATCGATATCTTCTCGATGATTGGCATGCATGCGTAGTAGTCGCCCAATCCTTTCTGTTTTACCCTTAGTGCTGTTTTCAGTAGCCGCGCCTTTCTCAAGTCTACCCGAATAAACACGCAGGTACGATAAGCGGCCTACAAAAGGATCGGATACAATCTTGAAAACCAATGCGCTAAAAGGAGCTGAATCGTCTACTTCACGAGTAGCTACTTCGTTTGTGTCTGGATCTATACCAGTTGGAGCAGGAATATCGAGCGGAGAAGGTAGATAGGTAATCACTGCATCCAGCATTGCCTGCACGCCCTTATTTTTCAGGGCTGAACCGCAAAGTACCGGCACCAATATGCCGGCTATTGTTGCTCGACGAAGCGCAGCAATCAGTTCCTCTTTGCTAATTTCCTCACCCTCAAGATACTTGAGGGTCAACTCCTCATCGGTTTCAGCTATTCGCTCAACCAACGATTCACGGTGCTGCTCAAACTCAGCCTCCATGCTCGTAGGCACCTGTGTATGATCAGATGTCGTGCCAAGATCATCAGTAAAGATAACTGCCTGCTGCTCGATTAGATCTATAAAGCCTCTAAAATTGCTTTCTTGCCCAACCGGAATCTGTACTGGGACCGGCGAAGCGCCCAGTCGCTCACGAATCATTTCTACTGTACGCCAGAAATCTGCGCCAATGCGATCCATCTTATTCACAAAACAGATACGAGGGACATTATACTTATTCGCTTGACGCCATACTGTCTCGGATTGTGGTTCAACGCCTGCAACCGCATCAAAAACAACAACACCACCATCAAGTACACGCAAGGACCGTTCGACTTCAGCCGTAAAGTCTACATGTCCGGGTGTATCGATGATATTGATGCGGTGATCCAACCAGAAACAGGTCGTCGCGGCAGATGTAATAGTAATGCCACGTTCCTGCTCCTGGGGCATCCAGTCCATAGTAGCTGCACCTTCATGCACCTCACCCATACGGTGAATTTTCTTGGTGTAGAAGAGTACACGCTCTGTAGTGGTTGTTTTACCAGCATCTATATGAGCAATAATACCAATATTTCGGGTTTTTTCCAGTGGAAATTCTCTAGACATATGTATTGTTATTCCTCTCGTTCGGGCCAAGCGCTCGTAGCACTCCTGGCCGCTTAGCGGTTTTCCCGAACGGGCAAGAGGGTCTACCAGCGATAATGAGCGAAGGCTTTATTCGACTCCGCCATTTTATGGGTCTCCTCGCGTTTCTTAATCGTCGCCCCTTGTCCAGCCGCTGCATCCATCAGCTCGCTGGCAAGTTTCTCCGACATTGACCTTCCAGTGCGGGAACGTGCGGCACGAATAAGCCAGCGCATTGCCAGCGCATTGCCGCGCTCCCTACGTATATCGACAGGTACCTGGTATGTTGAACCACCAACACGCCGCGGCTTTACTTCCAGTGAAGGCGTTGCATTCTTCAACGCCAGCTCGAATACATCGAGCGGGGGTCGCTTCTGCTTGGCCTCAATAATATCAAACGCATCATACGTGATACGCTCAGCCAGACTACGTTTCCCATCCAACATTAACTTACCGATAAAGCGGGCCACATTCCGGTTCTTAAACTTTGCATCCGGTACATCTGGCCGATGCACAACTCTTTTACGTCTTGGCAAGGTTTGCCTCCTCCTGCTAAACACCAGAAAAGGCGCCGATTCGATTGAGTGGGTAACCTGTAAAGGGGACCCTCTACAATCTCAACAGACGCCTACACGCAAGTGCCTATCCACCTTGTGGAGGACACTCGACTCTCATCGCTATGAAAGAAGTTATTAAGAAATCACTTCCTTGTGGGTATTCACGATGACGTGTGATTTGCCGACCTACCTGAGGCGTTCAGGTGGTATCGGGTAGTTTTCTTCAGGGCGAAACCTATCACGCCCCACAACTCCCTACCGCCCCTTAGAGGCGGCAGCCTGTCCTGGTTTTGGCCGCTTGGCTCCATATTTGGAGCGACCTCGGCGACGCTTTGAGACTCCGTCGCTGTCCAGGGTACCCCGAACAATGTGATAGCGTACGCTCGGTAAATCCTTGACGCGGCCACCACGGATAAGAACGACAGAGTGCTCTTGCAGATTATGCCCTTCACCCGGAATGTAAGCAGTTACTTCCATTCGGTTACTCAAACGAACACGAGCAATCTTTCGCATTGCCGAGTTCGGTTTCTTGGGCGTCATAGTACGCACCTGGGTGCAAACTCCACGTTTCTGTGGAGACCCACGCAGGGACGAGGTACGGTTTTTCAACGCATTAAATGAATAACGCAGCGCTGGGGCCTTTACCTTCTCTTTTTTCCTCGAGCGGCCCTTTCGGATCAGTTGATTGATCGTCGGCAATGAAAGATTCTCCCTATCATTTTATTGGCACAGCAATCTGCGCCCGATATTTCACGTATGTGCGGAGTCATATACTATCACTCATTCTCCAGGCTGTCAAGTACCATGCCGCCTCCACCTCCAATAGTTGCGCCAGCACCCACTCCAACACCAAGACTCTCAACTGTTGTCGATGCCGTTAATCGCGCCGCTGCCTGCTGCTGGCGGGCAATCTGCTCGCGTCGCCGCTGAGCAATGCCCGAGCCAGCCGGAATGAGTTTACCTATGATCACATTCTCTTTTAGACCTACCAGGTGATCTGTCTGCGCTTCAATGGCAGCTTCCGTCAACACACGTGTGGTCTCCTGGAAGGATGCAGCCGCCAGGAAACTATCAGTATTGAGCGAAGCCTTGGTTACGCCAAGAAGTACTGTTTGCGCAGTTGCAGGCTCACCACCCTCCGCCAATACGCGAGCATTGATATCAGCATATACAAAACGATCCACCAGATCATTCGGCAACATCTCGGTATCGCCTGGTTCATCCACCTTTACGCGCCGTAGCATCTGGCGAATAATTACCTCGATGTGCTTGTCATTGATATATACACCTGTATTGCGGTAGACGCGTTGCACTTCTTTGACCACATACATCTGCACCGCCTCACGTCCCTGAATTCGCAGCACATCTTGTGGGTCACGCTGACCCGCTGTAATTGGCGTGCCTGCCTGAATCTTCTGACCCTGATTCACCACGATGTTACGCGCAGCCGGGATTGGATACGAGCGCTCTTCTCGCTCCTCAAAGCGAATTGAGAGCAAACCATCAGGGTTAATGAGTGCTTCACCCTCAGTGCGAGCCAGCACAGGTACTGGTTCGGAGCCATTTTCAGCAGGCATTAAGGCAATAACCTGATCTTTCTGCACTTTATTCTGGTCATTAACAAGTACCTGGCCACCTTCAGGTAGATGGTATTCATCGAAGAAGACATTGCTGGATACAACACGAACAGTACGTACTCCTGTGTTCTCGTCTTTGACGATTTCTACCACTCCATCAATTTCGCTTATCTCAGCCTTCTCTTTTGGTACACGTGCTTCAAACAATTCCTCGACACGTGGCAAGCCTTGTGTGATGTCTCCTTGCGCTCCTGCAATACCACCAGTATGGAAAGTACGCATAGTCAATTGAGTTCCAGGCTCACCAATGGATTGTGCTGCGATAATTCCTACCGCTGCGCCAAGGCCAACCAGGGCATTCGCTGCAAGATCACGCCCATAACATTTGCGGCAGACTCCACGATGCGCCAGGCATCCCAGTACTGAACGCACACGCACAGCTTTAACTCCGGCAGCCACGATTTGATCGACTACATCATCGGTTAATTCATCACCAACCTCTATCAAATCAAAGCCAGGAATGGGATCTGCCAGGACACGGCCAATCAGACGATCTCGTATACTTGGCAACATCATTTCTTTGCTGTCTGCTTCAGTAATCAAGGTTCCTTCTGCAGTGCCACAATCCTCTTCGGACACGATCACGTCCTGTGCCACATCGATCAAACGTCTGGTCAAGTAGCCAGACTCAGCAGTACGCAGTGCGGTATCAGCCAGGCCTTTACGAGCGCCGTGACTACTGATGAAGTATTCAAGCACGCTCAAACCTTCGCGGAAATTACCACGGATTGGAATGTCGATAATTTTGCCCGATGGACTTGCCATCAAGCCACGCATTCCTGATAATTGACGAATCTGTTGGAACTTGGCCTTGGTTGCACCTGACTTAGCAATGGTATAAATCGATCCATAAGGATCCAGGGTCGACTCAACCATCTTTGTGACATTCTCGGTAGCTTCGTTCCAGGCATCAACCGTCTGCTGATATTTCTCGTTCTCAGTGATAAGTCCGTCACGATATTGCTCTTCGAGTTCAGCAACCTTGGCATCAGCTTTCGCAAGCTCCTCCTGCTTCCCCAGTGGAACCTTAACATCGCTGATGGCGATAGTCGTACCAGCCTTTGTAGCATAAGAGAATCCAAGGCGCTTGATTTCATCAGCCAGCTCAGCAGTCTTAGCCCGTCCATACTCCTTGAAACATTCACCAATAATCTGCTTGAGATTCTCTTTCTTCATAGGGTAGTTCTTGAAACGCAGTCGCTCCGGCAATGCATCATTTAGAATGATGCGTCCTACCGTCGTCTCCACTAACTTCCCATGTGATTGCATCGTAGCCTTAGCAGGCGGTGGCACATCATATACATCTGTATCAACAAGACGCACTTTGATCAGCGTTTGTAGGTCAATCACTCCATGCTGATAGGCCAACATCGCTTCAGTTGTATCCGTAAAGACACGTCCCTCACCTTTCAATCCAGGGCGATCCTGTGTCAGGTAGAAGCATCCCAACACCATATCCTGGCTTGCGCCAATCGAAGGCTCACCTGTTGCAGGAGAAAGGAGGTTACGTGTTGAAAGCATAAGCCGGCGCGCTTCGTCCTGTGCCTTATCAGACAATGGGACGTGCACTGCCATCTGATCTCCGTCAAAGTCAGCATTAAAGGCTGAACAGACAAGCGGATGTAGTTGGATAGCGCTACCTTCAACCAGTACAGCCTCGAAGGCCTGTATTCCCAGTCTATGCAGCGTTGGCGCGCGATTTAGTAACACTGGATGATCCTTAATTACCTCTTCGAGCACATCCCACACTTCCGGCTTTACACGCTCAACAAAGCGTTTTGCACTTTTAATATTATGTGCAAAGTTTTGCTCTACCAGCTTACGCATAACAAACGGCTTGAAAAGTTCCAGAGCCATCTTTTTCGGCAAGCCACACTGATTCAATTTGAGATCTGGCCCAACCACAATGACCGAACGGCCCGAGTAATCAACGCGCTTACCGAGCAGATTCTGTCTGAAGCGGCCTTGTTTACCTTTGAGCATATCGGAGAGGCTCTTCAGCTTATGATTACCGGAACCGGCCACAGCACGGCCTCGCCGACCGTTGTCGATCAAGGCATCACAAGCCTCCTGTAACATGCGTTTTTCATTACGAATGATGATCTCTGGTGCGCCCAAATCTAGCAAACGCTTGAGCCGATTATTGCGGTTGATCACCCGCCGGTAGAGATCATTCAAATCTGATGTCGCGAAGCGCCCACCATCGAGCTGCACCATTGGTCGTAGATCGGGTGGTAAGACAGGTAAGACAGTCAGGATCATCCACTCTGGTGAAGTGTTTGACTTGCGAAACGCCTCTACAACCTTTAATCGCTTGGTTGCCTTCTTGCGCCTCTGACCAACGGTAGTACTAATCTCTTTGCGCATGTCGGCAGCTAGCTTGTCCATGTCCAGAGCACTGATCAGCTCGCGTACTGCTTCTGCACCCATGCCAGCCCGGAACACATTAAGACCAAAGGAATCGCGCAATTCACGATAACGGTTTTCCTGGATAAGGTCCATCTTCTTGAGCCCTTCCAGATCACGTCGCAGTTGCTCCAGACGCTGCTTCCTATCGACGCGCTGCATCTCTAGCTGTGTCTGCGCCGAGTCGATTTGCCCCTGGTAATCTACCATCAAACGCTCAGCTTCGCGGCCACTATCTAGCTTGACTTCTTCGATCTTATGATGTGCATTTTCGGCGATATCGTTACGCCAAACCTCTGCGACGCGTTCAAGCGTTTCGATGTCTTTCGTTGTAACTACATCGCCTTGCTTAACAAGCACTCTATCAGTCGGTGCAAACACAATGTCAAATTCTGCTTCATGGTTTATTGCTGTGCGTAACTCGGAGAGTGTATCGCTTTCGGCCTGCCTTGCCGCCTCCAACTCCTGCTCGCGGGTCGCCTCGATATCCTGCTGATTTTCCGTGATGCGATTGAGCGCATCCTGAATTTCGCTTTCACGTTTCTCTTTCAAGCTATCGATGCGTTCGACGACTTTCTCATCCAGATTTTGATCGAGTTTGATGAGTTCCTCATCTATATGCATCAATTCCTGTTGACGGGCTTCTTCATCAATATGTGTGACGACATAAAGGGCAAAGTAGAGTATGCGCTCAAGATTACGTGGAGAGAGATCCAGTAAGAGGCCAATACGACTCGGGGTCCCCTTGAAGTACCATATATGGCTTACTGGGGAGGCGAGTTCGATATGCCCCATACGCTCGCGGCGTACTTTTGAGCGAGCAACTTCGACGCCGCACTTATCGCACACAATACCTTTAAAACGCACGCGCTTGTATTTTCCGCAATAGCATTCCCAGTCCTTAGTTGGGCCGAAGATACGCTCACAGAATAGGCCATCCTTCTCCGGCTTGAGTGTGCGATAGTTGATTGTTTCCGGCTTCGTTACTTCACCGTAACTCCAACCACGAATCTGCTCAGGACTAGCAAGGCTTATACGTATTGCATTAAAATCGTTTACTTCCAGCATGATGCCTCCTGGTGTTTTTCCTTCTTAAGACGTCACTACAACGACACTCGTGATCCTTGCATCTTGCAAACAGAACCTGCGGCTCAGGCAAGATGCAAGGAAATGTCTATACACTTCGTGTTAGCAGTGATAAAAGGAATTACTGATCCCCTTCGAAACCGGATATATTAATGCCCAACTCTGGCATTACATCATTCGAGGTATCCTCCACAAACTGAATCTTTTGTTCATCTTCGTTGAGAACCTCTACATTAATACCCAGGCTTTGTAATTCTTTGACTAGAACCTTGAATGATTCAGGCACTCCTGGTTCCATAATATTTTCACCTTTGACGATAGCTTCGTAGGTCTTCACGCGTCCCACCACATCGTCTGATTTAACGGTCAGGATTTCCTGTAGGATGTTCGCAGCGCCATAGGCTTCTAGCGCCCATACTTCCATTTCGCCGAAACGTTGCCCACCAAATTGTGCCTTACCACCAAGCGGCTGCTGTGTTATCAAACTGTATGGACCGGTTGAACGAGCATGGACTTTGTCTTCCACAAGGTGCGCTAACTTCAACATATAGGTGTATCCAACGGTAATTGGATGATCGAATGGCTCGCCTGTTCGTCCATCAAAGAGTTGTATCTTACCCGTCTCTGGCAGATTGGCACGACGCAAGTACTCTTCGATATCGTCTTCCGTAGCTCCATCAAAGACTGGTGTAGCAATCTTAATACCCAGGGCATCTGCAGCCCATCCTAGATGGGTTTCCATTATTTGCCCGATATTCATACGGTGCGGCACACCCAATGGGTTCAGAATAATATCCACTGGTGTACCATCTGGCAAGAATGGCATATCCTCAATCGGCAATACCCGCGATATGACACCTTTGTTGCCATGGCGTCCAGCCATCTTATCACCAGCGCCAATTTTACGCTTCTGGGCAATACTGACACGCACCAGTTGATTCACTCCCGGCGGTAATTCATCACTCTGCTCGCGCGAGAATACTTTCACTTCCACAACTTTGCCGCGTTCACCATGGGGTACACGCAGTGAAGTATCTTTAACCTCACGGGCTTTTTCGCCAAAGATGGCTCGTAAGAGCTTTTCCTCAGCAGTGAGTTCAGTCTCGCCCTTGGGTGTGATCTTACCAACCAGGATATCTTGCGGCCCTACCTCGGCGCCCACGTAGATAATGCCGCGCTCGTCAAGGTTGCGTAGTCCTTCTTCACCTACGTTTGGAATATCCCGTGTTATCTCCTCTGGCCCAAGCTTCGTATCGCGCGCGTCGATCTCGTACTTTTCGATATGTATTGAAGTGAACAGGTCTTCACGTACTATACGTTCGCTAATAAGAATGGCATCTTCGTAGTTGCCACCCTCCCAACTCATGAAAGCAACAAGTATGTTTTGTCCAAGCGCCAGTTCCCCATCTTCAGTTGAAGAACCATCGGCAATTACCTGTCCGGCGGTGACATAATCGCCCTTGCGTACAATTGGCCGCTGGTTGATACAAGTACCGGCATTAGAACGCACGAACTTGCGTAGACGGAAGGTATGCACTTCACCCTGGTCATCTACGATCTGTATCTGACGCGCTGATGAAGTAACAACCTCGCCGCTTATTGTACTCACTGCTACCTGCCCGGAATCTATTGCTACCTGACGCTCAATGCCAGTGCCACAAATTGGCGATTGCGGACGTAGGAGCGGCACAGCCTGTCGCTGCATATTTGCTCCCATCAAAGCTCGGTTTACGTCGTCATGCTCCAGAAATGGGATGAGTGCAGTTGCGACGCTAACAGTCTGTTTTGGTGATACGTCCATGTAGTCCATAGTATCAGCGACTTCCATGACAAACTCACCTTGATAACGCGCAAGAACTCGATCCTCAATAAATTCACCTTCAGTATCCAGCTTCGCATTTGCCTGCGCGATCCAGAAGTTTTCTTCATCGTCGGCAGTGCGGTAATCTACTTGTTCGGTAACAAATGGCCTGATCCTCACCTCTGTATCGCCTAAGGCCCTCGACAAACTCTCAAACAGTGTTTCGTCAACCCGCACGCGCGTCCGTGCCTTAACCAGCACCTCACCATCCGCGGATTTCACATCTTCAAATTCACGACCAACAATCCCTCGAAATTCGCGACCGATCAAAGTCGGGTTATTTGCCCGTAGTCGTTTGATGACCTTACGGTAAGGAGTCTCGATAAAACCGTAAGGATTGATCTGGCCGTACGTTGCCAGATTACCGATCAGACCGATGTTCGGACCTTCTGGTGTTTCAATTGGGCAGATGCGGCCATAATGCGAACGGTGCACATCACGAACATCAAAACCTGCTCGTTCTCGTGACAATCCTCCTGGCCCTAATGCCGAGAGGCGGCGTTTGTGCCCAATTTCAGCAAGAGCATTGGTCTGATCCATGAATTGCGAAAGCTGGCTACCGCCAAAGAATTCTTTCATGGCGGCTACAACTGGACGTATGTTGATAAGCGCATTAGGTGTAGCCTGTCCTGGCTCCTGAATGCTCATGCGCTCTTTGACCACACGCTCCATTCGCAACAAACCAACGCGAAACTGTGTTTGGATCAGTTCGCCAACACAACGTACGCGACGATTTCCCAGATGGTCGATATCGTCTTTGCGTCCATGGCCATTATTTAATTCAATCAAACGGCGTACGATATTAACCAGATCGTCCTGAGTTAAGATACGCTGGCTCTGCGGTATAGAAAGATCAAGCTTCCTATTAAGTTTATAGCGTCCAACGCTGCCAAGATCATAACGACGTGCATTGAAGAACATGTTTTTGACAAGCGATCGAGCATTATCTATAGTAGCTGGATCACCCGGACGCATCTTCTTGTAGAGTTCGAGCAAAGCCTCGTCCTCTTTCTTAACAGGATCGCGATCTAGTGTGGCCTGCATGTAACGAATGTTTACATCGTTATCTACACCACTGAATGCATCGAGAATACCCTGATCAGTCGAGAGATCAAGCTCCTCACCGTGCCATTGTTCTTTCGCCAGACTTGCAATTGCACGCAGCAACGTTGTGACAGGTAACTTACGTTTACGATCAATCTTCACTGTCAGTAAGTTTTTGTTGCTTGTTTCAAACTCTAGCCAGGCGCCTCGTCCTGGGATGAGTTTGGCTGCATATAGCCTGCGTCCGGTAGTAGCGTCCTCATCAGCAGTATAGTAAACACCTGGTGAACGCACGAGTTGGCTTACAACAACACGCTCAGCACCATTGATTATAAAGGTTCCTTCTGTTGTCATGAGCGGGAAATCACCCATGAAGATATCCTTCTCAATGATTTCGCCGGTCTCTTTGTTCGTTAAGCGAGCCTTAACTGTCAAAGGCGCCGAATACGTGGTATCGCGGTCTCGACACTCGTCTTCAGAGTATTTCGGACTTCCAAAAGGATCGGGTGGAACAATAAATTCGAGTTTTAGATTTTTTCCTGTAAAATCTTCGATAGGAGAGATTTCGTCAAAAAGTTCGCGTAGACCTTCTTTCTTAAACCATTCAAAAGAATCAAGTTGAATCTGAATCAGGCCTGGCATTGGGCGAATGTCCGGAATACGCGCAAACGATACGCGCTCAGGAAGTGCCACGGCCCTGCTGCTTACTGACATAGGTAGTGTTCTCCTCTCACTATAGGGACTATCCCTTGCGGTACTACCTTTTAACTCCGACATGAAGAGTGGATACTTCTCCAAACCTTGCCTGAGCTACACCACGAATAAAACTCCGTTGACAAGTTGTTTTTCAAAGATCTCCAGCGTCGTTGCGGTGGTGGATAGCAAGGTCGCCTTCCCACCAGGGTACCCAGGAGGATACAATAGAGGCGATATATCTTACAGACACTCGCCCATGCGGTAACAAAGGGAACTCTTGCTGTTCCCTTTGTACCTCCTTACATGAAATGTAAACTGAAGAAAAAAGAATAATAATCGCCAATAATGATACGGTTTTAAAAAGATTTTATGACAAGAAAAGTAACCGCCCTGTGCTTTCACAAGCGGTTACTCCTACGTCCCTACAAGAACTTGTTGTTTTCAGATCATCCACGTACACATCCCCACATATTTAGACAAAAGCATTTTCATACATATGATAACAAAACGCTCTACAACTTTCCCATGTTGTGGTACTAATGTCACCCTACTCGGTCTTTTTACACTGATAGCCTGTATGCATACTTCACATACCATGGCTTGTTGTCGTCGCCAAAGAAGGCTAAGTTTCTTGTAGGTTTACGTGGCATCCTTAACACGTGCAGTGCCCTTAAATAGACAGTGGGGAATGATGTATCGCTAAGTGTTTTTGTTTACCTTTGGTTCTTTATCAGGTCTTGAGCCATGTGCTATATCACATACAACGCTATAGACAATCCGACATAATGCAGTATACTACTTCCATAGAAATTTGTCAATAGTTCTTTAAGCTTTTTTTCTCTAAATCCGCAACTTTCATTATACCAGCATTGTAAAGTGATCAACTTCCTTCCGTACAGCTTCTATCTCTTCGCCTAAACCTGGATTCCAGGCAAACTCTGCATCAAGCCAGCACTTCTGCAGAAGAGAGAAAAGACGGTGTTGATCCTTCAAATCTAGCAGATTGAGATCGAACACGACTTCCTGTTGATGAGCATGTGTTATGGACAGGACAAAGCCATCTAGTCGTATTGTGGTTTGCCGATCTAGCTGATAGGTTTGCGGCGCGCCTATTTTACGGCAGAAAGAAAAGCATCCCATCCAGCCAATTAAGATGAATGAAATAGCTACGAGAGTCACCACTAGCCCTGCCAGGCTCAATAAAATTGCAATTGCTGTACATATCACAACGAGCATTGGATGGGGCAGATGTATAGTCCAGCCTATGAGTATCTCCGGAATGAGTCCAAACAATGCTGCTACAAAACATGAGAGCGTTGTTCCGATAGCCCAATAGATACTCGAGAGATTTTTAGAAGAGAGATCCCGAACGACAAGAGAAGAGCCGCCTTTTTGAATGAACATGCCCTGATAAAACCCAGCCCTCAATGCATAGTAAAAACGCACAACCATAGCGCTCCCACTTATTAATACGAGGCTGAGATAACACAAAGTAGCAAATAGGGCATCTTGCCACTTCAAGTACGGTGTAAATTGGTGTGTATAGGAGGACCACAATCTAACCGAAAGTACTGCACAGGTAAGAGCTATTGTTATAGATGCCAAAATAAGTATCCAGGCTAATAAACGCGTGCGTTTATAAGAGGTGTGGCTAAGGTAAAAAACATAATTGTTCGCCGGCATATCTAACATGTATCCTCTTAATGAGAGCTGTAGCACCTATGTGGGAAGCAGAATCTTTATTGTGTTGGATATCTCTCAATATCTATAGACTTCGATTCCGGATTTCCCCAATACTTCGGGTGAGCTTCTCTTAAGACGAATCAAACATTTGCGCAGTTACATAAATTCTGAGCTAGAGTAGAACAAATCTACGACATTTCAACTTTGTCGCAATTCATTTCTAATATCTTCAAAAAGAAAAGTTTGCAAATAACGTTCTGAAGCGCTTGGGAAAATGGTAACGATTAATTTCCCTTGATTTTCAACTTTTCGCGCCTCTTGAAGAGCTGCCCATGCTACAGCTCCACTACTGATTCCAACTGAGAGTCCTTCTTTATGCATAATCTGGATAGCAGTTGCTACAGCATCCTGATCAGTAACGGCAATAATGCGATCTATGAGGTCAACACGCAAAGTATCGGGTTGAAAGCCTGCACCAAGCCCTTCAATTCTGTGTGGACCAGGTCGTCCACCTGAAAGAACAGCACAGGCAGCAGGTTCTACCGCGACAATTTCGACTTCGGGTTTACGCGAGCGGAGTCCTTCCGCGACACCTGTGAGAGTTCCTCCAGTGCCCACCCCAATTACTACTATATCTACTGCCCCGGCAGTATCTTCCCAAATTTCGACGGCTGTTCCTTCGCGATGAGCGCGCGGGTTTGCTTGATTATAGAATTGCTGTGGGAACCAGGCATTAGGAAGTGTCGTACGTAGTTCGATTACTTTGTTGATAGCTCCTCGCATACCCTGGTTACCGGGTGTGAGCAGGATTTTTGCACCAAATCGTTGCAGTAGCAGACGTCGCTCTATAGTAATCGTATCAGGCATAGCAAGAATACATGTATAACCCCGGGCAGCGCTGATCCATGCAAGGGATATACCCATATTCCCGCTGGTTGGTTCCGTAATAATACTGCCAGGACGCAACAAACCCTGTGCTTCGGCTTCGCAAATCATTTTGAACGCCACACGATCCTTAAGGCTACCGCCTGGATTGAACATTTCGAGTTTAGAAAGTAGAGTGGTTTGTTGTGTGAGAGGTATATCAGATGCAATGCGCTTTAATTCAAATAAGGGCGTATGACCAATCAGTTCAGTGACATCTTTTGCCCAATGTGCCATGGCCAGACCACCCAACCTTTGGTTAGATATAATACATTGTTTCAGTAGTGCCAGCTCGATGCTTCTGTGCAAGCTCTTCTACTGTAGTGGAAACAAGTATACGTTGTGTCAACTCGTCGATCTCGCGCCAGACATCTCTCAATGCGCAACCTGGAGAAAGCTTACAGAAGTCCGGGTTAGGTAAACATTCCATTGGTGGTACATATCCTTCAAGCGCTTGCAACACCTGAGCCATAGTGATTTGTGCTGGTGGTTTGGCCAACATATGACCACCTTTTGGGCCACGAACACTTTTAACCAATCCCTCTTTGCGTAAAGCCATCAAAATCTGATCGAGGTATTGCTCTGGTATATATTGCCTACTGGCAATATCTGCGCTTTCAATAGGCCCCTGTCCATAATATGCTGCTAGATCAAGCATGGCCCGCAAACCATAATCGCCTTTCATTGTCAATTTCATAGCCAAGCGCCTTTCCAGCAGGCTAAAGCAAAATGAGTAGAAGACTTTTCTGATTATGAATATTCACAACCAGACATCACACCGCATGCTCACTCATTTCAGCGTACAGGTACGAGAGCCAATCGATTGCTCGTAGCATATATCAGGAGGCATATACTGTCAATGGGGCCAATTTCGTATAACGGTTAGCATCTCAGTACGAATATTTGTAAAATGCTCACGCAAAGCAGCTAATTGCACTCGTTGATCTTTAATACGAATCCAGAGACGCTTCTGGGGGAAATAGAACGTTATACATAAGCTCAAGATAAGGAGGACGGCTGTGGGCCAAACTAGCACAGAGCCTGCATCTTTAGTGACAAGTAAAACGGTTGCCTCGCTCGCTCTATTAAGCGTGATACTCCATTTCTTATCAAAACTCTGGCCCGATTGGCCCTGTTGCAGTCTTAGAACAGCTTTGTCTTGTGTTGGTGGAGTATTGGGAGCGCCGATAGTAATAAGTATAGATGGATGTTGTGTCTGAGGAAGTTGTACTGAAGGGAGATGGATAAAGAATACGCCAAGGGTCAGATTCGATCCCGCTATTGGGATACCTTTCGCAAAATCAACTGCAAGGTTTGACGAAATATTCTCGCTCTGATCCAATACTATAGCCTCGTCGCAGACAAGGCATCCTTGCTCGTCGGAAATAGTAACGTTGACCGAGGGGATAAGAGATGATTGGTGAAAGACAACTCCTCCATACGATAGCGGGTCATTTACACGTACATGATTGCTATGCGCTACAAGCTCTCCATCTTGATAAACGCTCAGATCTGTCACATAGTCGGTCGGTAAACCTGTCCTGGGATCAAACGTGGCAGTAAAGTTATTGGCGCGGAAGCTAATATTATGCTGAGTTCCACGTGGAAAAACAACTGCGCTTTGGCCATCAGGGAGAGCTTGATCAAAGGTGAAGCCGGCCAGATTGTCGCTAAGGCCAACGAAAGGCGCAGGCAGTATGCGCCTGGCCAGGCTATTTGGAGCAAACCCATGCCATTGGGATAGAACTCCTGCCATCAGAAGTGTCACCAGAGCGGCATGAAAAACAAAGGTTGCAAGTGTAGCCCAGGAATTTTTATTAGCATAAAGATATGTAACGTCAGCATCTTGCAGAAGACGAACTCGATATCCTCTCTTACGAAAGTGGCTTTGTGTCCATTGAACTGCTTGAGATGTATCGGAATGAGTGAATTCAACCTGCTCCAGAGCGTTTTGATAAAAGTTGTCATTACGCCTGATGAGTGGATGTTTAAAATTATGCCAGATTCCCGGGGCGCGATTCAATGTGCATACAACAATGCTAAGCGAGAGTACTGTAAGCAGCAGCATGAAATACCAGCTGGAAAAGATTGTGTAGAATCGCAGCCAGTCAAAGATCGGCGTAAGCGAACCATAGCGAGGCAATGCATTCTGTTGTATCCAGGCCGCATAGGCTACGGGATCCATTAATACTTCGCCAGGTGCCTGTACAAAATAGATACCGATGAAGCAGATAACAGCGATTGAAGAAATGAGAAATATAGCAGTGCGTACTGAACTGAGCCAACCCCAAATGCCATCGATTGGATGTCTTACAATATAAGGCAGACGTTGCTTATACTTTTGCTGAAACGATGGCTTATCCAGATAGGTTTTACGTTTATTTTTGGGATGTGTTTCGGGTGGGAGCTGCTGCACGCCTGCATGTTGCGGCATCGCCACCTTCTTAGTTGGAATCGCCATGCTATTTTATCGTCTAACTTTCCCAATTGGAGGTTATTACAATAGAGGGCGAAGCATTCACCCTTTTATATGATAGAGCATACGCGACTTTGTGACAAGCGGATTTGTTTCAAGAATATCTATTATGGAGTTGGAGTAGCGGTGCTAATAGGAGTTAGGCCTCCTGTAGAAGCCAATATTGCGACACTCTGGGCCACAACAGTCGTTTCCTTCCTATTGCATAGACCCTGTGCAGTTACTCGTACTCTATTACCAACAGCAAGGTCAGCAAAAGTTGAAGAAGCTTGATTCCCATGTTTGCTGTACGCTGTTTGATCATTTACAGTTACAGTTACAACCCTTTTGCCTTGATTTGCAGACACTACGAATGACTGGTTGCTTAAAGATTGAACGACCCCTAAGATGCAAGCTCTTTGCCCCGAAGAAACATTTGTAACTGAACCACCGGCCGTTGGTATATTGGCCGGTAAAGCATGCTGTGTCGACGCTTGATTGATTTGAGAGAAAGCAAATGCAAACCCAAATCCAATAACGCCTGCCAAAAATACCGCCACGATGCCGCTTATAAGTAACACGCGTTTACTGCTAAACACCGAACTCTCCTTCTTCAATTTCTATATATATGTTACGTTCATTTTAATACTTGCTTGCATCCAGATAATATAAACGTGAGCGCATTCTTGAATGCAAATAACTATAGTACTCTGTTACCCGAAAGTCATCTCATTAGGAGTAATATCCAGGTTCTACCCTGACTTACTTACCGTTTCATTGACCCACATTGTTAGACATGCTACACTTCGCTAATCAAATAAATACAAGATGAAACAACACCCGAGGAGGGTATTAGCTATGTGGACTTCTACTCTGGAGCTTAGCCCAAAGCGAGTAATTCTCACTCAGTTATTAGGACGTATCTGGCACGAAGCATATTTTTCTTCGTTTGCGCCACTACAAGTACAGAATCTGCCTCGGCAGCCATTACCCGCCGCAAATTGGGTACGCGTGCGCAATCGTTTGGCTGGCATATGTGGAAGTGACCTGCATATGATCTATGTTGACGGAGACTTTCGTATCGCACCTGCCGCTCTATCGGGACATAGATATTCATATCCTGGTCACGAGGTCGTGGGTGAGGTCATCGAAGTAGGAGATGAAGTACAGCAACTTCAAGTTGGTGATCGAGTCACATTTCAACATGGCCCCAATTGTATTACTTCTGGAGCACAGTCCATATGCCGATCTTGCGCTTCAGGTAATTACAGTTTATGTGAGCGTGCAAATCTTCTTTCTGGTCCTGAACCAATCGGTGGTGGCTGGAGTGAGGAAATGCTTGTGCATGAACAGCAATTGTTCCGAATATCTCCTGAAATGAACGACGAACAGGCTGTACTCTTGGAACCTACCGCTGTGGCACTTCATGCTGTTTTGCGCCGTCTTCCACAGCCTAATGAAAATGTCCTTATTATAGGTGCCGGCACCATAGGTCTACTCACGTTACAAGTTATTCATGCTCTTGTTCCCAGTGCTACTGTAAGCGTAATGGCTCGCTACCCGTTCCAGATTGAGCAGGCTACTCGTATGGGAGCAACACATATCATTTATCCTCATGACAGCTACCAGGAAGTCGAGCGTACAACTGGTGCGAAGCTCTTTACTGGCAGGTTCAATAACAAAATGTTGCTTGGTGGTTACGAAGTGATCTATGATACTATAGGAAGCAAAGAAACGATCAACGACTCATTACGCTGGGCGCGAGCCGCGGGTACAGTCGTGTTGGTTGGTCTGAGCTTGCATACTATGCATCTCGATCTCACCCCCATCTGGTATCAGGAAATTGATCTCATCGGATCGCTCGCTCATAGTATGGAAATCTGGCCGCTTGGCACACAAGAACAACGTTCTACCTTCTCTATCGCTGCCCAGATGATCGAAAACGAACAAATTCATCCCGAAATGCTGATTACTCACCGTTTCGCACTCACAAATTACCGCTCAGCGTTTTCTACTGTCACTACTAAAGCACGTAGCCGAGCTATCAAAGTCGTATTTGATTATGCGCTGCTACCTGCATCTGTAGTGCCAAATGTTCGGGCATCAGCTCGTCAACGACACCCTGTCACCACTGCTGCTGTCTGGCCACAAGGGCAACAAAGCACCCGCGAGGAAATCAATGTGGCATCGTCACCCGATGAGGATATCATTCAGCCTGTATCCCCATTTGTTCCAGAACCTGTTGAGGCACCTCTTCCTTCATCACAAAGTTCCATAGTGGAAATCGAAGAGAATTATCAATTCTTCATTGAGGAACAACCAGAACAGGTCCCCTCATCCTCAACCAAGGAACAACCAGAACAGATTTCTGCATTCTTGACTGAAGAACAACTCGAACAGGTTCCTGCCTCGATAACGAGGGAGCAATCAGCACTCGAAGATCAAAACCAGACAGATACATTTGTCATTCCAAAACCAAAGCGCTCTCGACACTCAACTAAATCACAAAAGAATACCGAAGACATTCAAACATCGGTCGAGGCAATTGGTAATACAGTAGGAACTGCTGACGCTTCAGATACGTTAGAACAGTAAAAAGATGTACACTTACCCGGTATGCTGCAAAAGCCCATGTTGTAATTGTATAACTCATAACCGCATCATCAATACTATGTCCCAGTTCTTTATACTATGCCTTATGAAAAGAATAAACTGAAATAGAAACCATGAGGAGTACGTATGACCAGTCAAAATCAGCAACCACAAGGACCTTCCCCTTTTGATCGATCGTCGGGACGCCCCAGCACAAATAATTCCTCGTGGACAACCACTCAAACAATACATACCAACTCTAGCCTTCAGCAACAATCGCCTTTACCAGAGCAAAAGGTTCCCGCATGGGTCGCACCATCACGCCCAATGCCCGCAGCAGAATACCAACATGATGCCTCGACTGCACAGTTGACTTCTTCTCCTCTATCATTAGCCTATGAGCTTTCAAATCCGCTTACTGCAAACGGCCCAGGGCAAACGTTCCCATCAAAGCGCCACCGCCTACGTACATTTTTCATTTTATTCATGTTAATGCTGTCCTTACTTGTTGCGCTGAGTGCAGTTCTTGGCCCAAATTTATTTGCAAAAGTACCTGGTTCTGCTTCAAATTCTTTACCTGCGCTCGGAGCATCGGGACCATTCGTAAAAGCGCCACTTAATGCAGATCAGATCAATGCCATTATGCACCTTTCAGGCTATATGAAGTTCAAACAACTGGCAAGCATCTATGTTTCACATATGACACTCGACGAAGAACTTGGTCAACTCATCATGGTCGAATATGCTGACACCAGTTATTCTTCTGACCTCGATACAATGATCAATAAACTGCATGCTGGTGGTGTCATTATGTATGAATTCCAGATGAACACCTTTGATCAGACCAAACATGATATCGCAGAAATGCAGCAGCGCTCAAGTATTCCCCTTCTTATATCAACTGATGAAGAGGGCGGGCCATATGTCCATCGATTATCACACATTTATGGCTACCGAATGTCAGCCACTGACATTGCCAACACCCATAATCCGGAAGTAGCAACACAACAAGGAACCAAAGCTGCTCACGATTTATTAGCACTCGGTATCAATGAAAATCTTGCCCCCGATGTCGATGTCAATCTCGTAAATGGCTATGATATGGTAACACGTACCTTCGGTATAACCCCTCAGTCCGTGATTACATATGCTGGAGCTTATATGAAAGCATTACAGGCAAATGGGGTCGTTGCATGCATCAAACATTTTCCTGGTTTAGGAGATGCAACACCTGATGCGCATACCACTCTTCCTGTCGTAAATCGCACGAGAGATCAAATCTACTCGGTTGAGCTTGCGCCTTTCAAAGCATTCATCCAGTCGCCTGACAAATTACTCAATCCCGGTATGATTATGCCAACGGACGTGTTAATGCCTGCCATTGATCCCGTCTACCCGGCAGAACTATCACACATCTTCATGACCGATATCCTGCGCAAGCAATTTGGTTACGATGGAGTTGTCTTGACCGACGCACTTTATATGCAGGGAATTACGCAAAAGTGGAGTATGTACCAGGCAGCAGTAATGGCCTTGAACGCGGGCAATGATATGATTCTTGGCCCTACGGGAGCAGATCAGATGCTAGCAACAATCAATGCATTGAAGACTGCTTTACAGAACGGTACGCTCTCCAAGGCACGGGTTGATGAGGCAGCTACGCGTATCATTGCATTAAAGATGCAAGATCATCTCATGCCTGCGCTCCCCACGCAGGGGTAAATGCTCCTTACGCTAAACACGAGTGAACGTCTATTTCTCTGAACGTGGTCGCGCTCGAAATTGGAGGCGAATGCCCGTTCCTCTGAAACTGAAGGCATATCGTAATTGATTTTCGAGGTAGCGCTCATAGGAGAAATGCAACGCCTGTGGATCGTTCACGAAAAAGACAAACGTTGGTGGATTGACCTGCGTCTGTGTAGCATAATATATTTTCATTACTTTCCCCTTAAAGACTGTGGGGTTATGGCGGCGAACTGCCCCCTGCACAACCTCATTTAATCGAGAAGTAGGAACGCGCAGATATCGCATTTCGGCGATGTTCAATACAGCGTCGAGCAATGATTGCACGTGGTAGCCCGTTTTCGCTGAAGCAAAAACAATAGGAGCATAAGGAATAAATTTAAGGCCTTCAGCTATTATCTTGCGATATCGTTCCGCGCTTTCAATCTCATCATCGGGATCAGGAAAAATCCCCTCACGCTCTTCACGTCGTTGCTCCTGAGCAAGGTCCCACTTGTTGACGATCACCACAACGCCTTTAGCCTTCTCCTGGATCTCGCCTGCAATATGAGTATCCTGGGCAGCTAATCCTTCGCTTGCATCGATCAAGAGTAAAGCCACATCGCACCGATCAATTGCACGACTTGAGCGCAGTACACTATATTTCTCGACACCAGGACCGACACGCCCCCTGCGGCGTATACCAGCAGTATCGATCAGTATGAGTTTTTTGTCCTTATACTCAAACTCGATATCTACCGCATCTCGAGTCGTTCCTGGCACGTCGCTGACAATCGAGCGTTGAAAACCCAGAATGGCATTGAGTAGTGATGATTTGCCTACATTTGGGCGACCAACAATTGCGATGCGTGTGACTTCTTCTTCCTCTTCGCCTTCAGGCTTCTCTTCTTCTGGAGGGAGCGCATCGACTATCAGGTCGAGCAAATCTCCTGTTCCTGTACCCTGGGTAGAGGAGATTGTAATCGGTTCGCCAATACCCAGTGCATAAAACTCGACGACATCCTGACGCAACTTAGCGTTATCGGATTTATTGGCAGCCAGGATTACATGTTTTTGGGTTCGACGCAGCAAATCAGCCACTTCTTCATCGGCAGCAGTGATACCTGCCTGTGCGTCTACCATAAAGATAATTACATCAGCTTCATCTATGGCCAATTCTGCCTGTGCCCGCACTCGCTTCATAATGTCGCCCGGTTGCCCATCAAGTCCAACCTGTCCAACAGGAATATCTGATCCTAATTCAAGGCCACCCGTATCAATAAGTGTAAATTCACGACCATTCCAATCGGTGTCTCCATAGATGCGATCACGGGTTGTGCCAGGCATATCCTCAACGATAGCGATTCGCTCGCCAATCATGCGATTAAAAAATGTGGATTTTCCGACATTCGGTCGGCCAACAATTGCAACTAGTGGCTTCATAATGTGCCCCTCTACCCTTTCCCATAAATGGGGCACCCCGTAGGGTGCCTTGCGTTAGTATAGTTTTTGCGCGGGAGTATTATAGCATAAAATAGGATCTGACAGTATTCAAAAATGGAGGAGAATGTCTTCAAAGAATGGCAATAGACACACATTTTTCATCAATTGACACTGAAGAATATCTGTTCTACAATAGTGAGGCGAGATATGCGAGACGTTGGCAGACAACAAGCGAGACCAGTGATGATCCGTGCTCACAAACTACGCCTTCACCCGACTGAGGAGCAAATGACCTATTTTGCCAGAGCCGCAGGAACAGCTCGGTTTGTCTGGAACTGGGCGCTGGCCGAATGGAACCGGCAGTATGCAGCAGGCGAAAAACCGACTGCCTTCAAGCTCAAGAAGCAGTTCAACGAGATCAGGCGCGAGCACTTTCCCTGGACCTGGGACGTCACGAAGAACGCGTCTGACCAGCCCTTTCTTGATCTGGGCAAGGCGTTTACTGCCTTCTTTGAGGGCCGGGCTCGGCGTCCGCGCTTCAAGAGCAAAAAGCGCAGCAAACCCAGCTTCTATCTCGCTAATGATCAGTTTGAGCTCGGTGATCATCGTATCTGGGTTCCCAAGCTCGGCTGGGTGAATATGGCAGAGAATCTCCGGTTCCAGGGGAGGGTGATAGGCGCACGGATCACGAAAACGGCGGATTGGTGGTATGTCTCCATTCAGGTCGAAATTCCTGACGCCATCCCGGTGCAGAAGCCTGCTGCTGTTGGTATCGACGTGGGACTGAACCGCCTGGCAACGTTGAGTACTGGAGAGGGAGTCGAGAACCAAGCCTTCCTCAAAACAGCGCTCTCGAAGCTGCGCCGGGCGAACAAGCGGCTCCATCGTCGCAAACTGGGATCAAAAAACCGGGAGAAGGCGCGCAGACAGGTGGCACGCCTGCACTACCGCATCACCTGTCTGCGTGATGATGTCCTGCACAAGCTGACGACACAGCTTGCCAACTGTTACGGAATTGTGGGCATTGAAGATCTCAATCTCAAAGGGCTGCTCAAAAACCGACATCTCTCCCGTTCGTTTTCTGATGCGGCGTTGGGGAAGCTGATCGATATGCTGATGGGCAAGATAGAACAGCGTGGCGGGCAGGTGATCAAGGTAGACCGCTTCTTTCCTTCCAGTAAGACCTGCCATGGTTGCGGGTGGAAGTGGGAAGACATGACACTCTCTGACCGGGTGTTTCCCTGCCAGAACTCGCAATGTGCTTCCTACCAACTCGAGCAAGATAGAGACTGGAACGCATCTCAGAATATCTTGCGCGAAGCCCTGCGCTTGATCGGGCTGCTTGATCAAGCCGTCTGCGGTAATGGCTCGGACGAAGACGAAAACTTGGCTGTGGACGCGGGGTAAGACCAAAAATGTGCCGGTCACATTGAGGCTCCTACGGAAGAAGCAGCAACAACGAAAGCTGTGGGGAAACTATGCATGCATACCTTTTCCTACAGTAATCGGAGCAGGAAATGAAAACGAGGAATATAAGGGAGAATTGCAGAGGGCTTTAGCCCTCTGCTGTACATGTAGAGTAAGCTACTTTTCTATTCAATAGGCTCTTCAGGCCTTGAAACAGTGGTACGCAGGAATAATCTGAGTATCCAGTAGAGTATTCCGTACACTGCCATGCCAATTAATGTAGACCAATCGATGAATGCACCATTTTTGCCGATATAGGTATTTGGCACAATTCCGAGGAATGGGTAAAGAAAGAAGCCAGTGAATTTATAAAGAAACTGAGCAAAAATATTATTTGGATCAGCTCCAATCAATTCTAATACAAAGCGTAAAAGGAACAAAAGCTCCAATGCAACAATAATCCATCGAATAAAGTCAATGATTTTGCCGATGGTATATCTTCTGGAGCTTCCGTCGCTCATAGCTGAACTCTGCTGAACAGGAGGCGGCGGATTCGTGTATTGATAAGATGGTGGTATTGGCTGTCCTTGCTGACCCTGGTAGGGGGTTGGAACATACTGCCCCTCTTGCAGATATTGGGGAGTAGGAGGGTTTGGCTCGGTTGGCTGCCCATACTTCATGTCTTCTGGGAAAGGGTTAGGTTGCATCCTACACTCCTAATCTAAGCTTAATGGTTCATCGCCATTAGTACGTTACTCGGAATTTAAGGTCTGGAGATACGCTTTTCTGCTTGAACTTATTGTTTCAGTATAGAAGCCACAGCCCTCATAGGACAGTATAACATAGAACAGTAGCAGGTGAGAATGCAAATAGCGGCTTAAAGATTTGTATGATTGTCAGTTTGCTTGGTGACGCCCATTTTTGGAGTAACACTCCTTTAGCCCCTGGTTGTTGGTGGAACCGGTATTTTGGTAGGTGCTTTTACTATTGATTGGGAGGTAGGAACGTGCATAAGTCTTATGTTTGTCGAGGTGTCGCTGGCATTAACTTTATGCTTCTTGATGATCTTCTTGTAGATTTCTATGTAGTTCTTTGCCATCGCTTGAGATGAGAAATTCTGCTCTACGTATTTACGTATCGCAACTCTATCGATTTTATCGATCTTCGCGATAGCAGAGGCCATTTCATCAACAGTGTCAACCAGGAATCCAGTTTCATCATTAACAATGATTTCTGAGGCTGCTCCGCGCGCGAATGAAATGACCGGGCAACCCATAGCCATTGATTCAATCATCACCATACCAAATGGCTCTTCCCATTCAATAGGATTGAGAAATCCACGAGATCGACCAAACAGATTATTCTTCTGCCTCATATTTACTGGCCCAATATACGTTATCTGATCTTTCCCAATCTGCGGTTTAATCAATTGTTCGAAGTAATCCATCGATATCCTAGAATGACGATCAATAACGCCAGCGAGGACTAGAGGAACATGTGCTTGCTTTGCCGCCTCAATTGCCAGGTGTGCTCCTTTCTCTGGCATAAAACGTCCCAGCCAGACAAAGTTTTCACCCATTCTCCGTCTTACAGGTTTAAAATCTTGAATATACAGCCCATGGTGGACAATGCCTACAAAATTAAGCGGATAAGGCACATTTTGACGGGCGCTCTCGCTAATAGCCACCATTGGCAAAAAAGGTGCCCATTCCATATACAAGCTGTCGGCATCTCCTGTACGATTACTACGCGCGTCGCGATCAAAAGGAAATATGCTGTGCAAGGTACTAACGTGAGGCGTTCCCAGATGAGCTGTGAGAGGGAAAAGATACATATCTGAGCTTGAAGATAAATGTGTGTGTACTATGTCGAATCTTTGCTCTTTGATATAGTCAACAGCTTTCTGTAAATGATAAAAAGCTTTGAGATGCATCGTCCATGGTACCCCAGATTCGAGTAAAGATTTTGGGTAAAATGAAACCAGTTTTGCTGATGTTTTTGAATCACCGGGTGCAATCAAAGTCACATCATGACCCTGAGCTACCTGTTCCTCCACCAGATGATAAATGACATTCTCCGTTCCACCATACTGTTTTGGGGGTATAGGAATCCATGGTGGAGCGATTTGTGCAATTCTCAAGTGCGTACTCGTCTTTCCAGGTTAAAAAGTAACCTTGTTGTTTGCAGATTACAGAAGAAGGAGTACATTTAATAATTCTTCCGATTAACAGCTCGGTAAGGGCAGATGTGAATGCCTCTCAACTTTTATACTTGACATAATTTACACGTTTGAGAAGCTGGAAAAGTAGCGTTTTGTGACATATGTTAGTGGAACACAATAAAACTTTGCTACGCTAAACATAGGCGGAAGCGCGACCACTTGTGTAAACTTCGTGGTTGGAAGGTAGAACGTATATTAACGGCACCTTGAAGCAGTTTTAGCTCGCATTATCATCTATGCACTAGCAACTTTACTAACTCAGTAAGGCTGTGGTACGAAATAATAACAAGTGCCAGACATGCCAGCGGTATATGAACATATCGCCATGCGCGAATAATGAATATGGCACGCTTCTGGCGCTGGAGAGAAAGTACCAGGTTTGCTCGTTGCATGAATACCTGGTGAACACGCTCAAAATCATTTAGTTCAATGGGGGCTAACACCGGTAACATCGCGGGGAGCGAAAAATTACTCTGCAGCGCCTCGGAGCAATACACTTTAAAGGATGTCGACTTTCCTGCGCTCAGGCGTTCAATCGTCTGTTCGAGTTCGTGCAGTCGTTCCTCAACTACCTGGACAATACCTGCTCCATTGATATTAGCTTCCTTTGCAATGATACGAGCCTGCCAGACATCGAGAAGGCGTCCGATAATTCCAGTTACAACAAGTAGAAGCAGAGCATAGAGCGCTGACGTGCCTGCTTGCCCCTCGGTAAAACGTGTCTGGGTAAAACGGAGATCATGCAGGATATTGAGATAGTTCTCATGCATGAACGCTACGAGAATAGCAAGTATGCCAAACCATGTATGAAGCCAGAGCCAACTCTGAACTTTTCCAGGTAATATACGAACGAAACGGCGACGTAAGGTATACGCAGCCACGAGCAGTACAAGGACGAATGAGACAATACCATACAAGCGGAGAGGATCCGTATAAGGTCCGGCGTAGGGGTTCGACTTGAGAGAGTCGAGATATATCTTATACAGAAAGCCATAGGCTACTATCGAGATAGCCAGACAGATCCAATTCAATTTCGATCCGGGCGTTTTCCAAATGCGCCGTATCGTTCGTTGCTGCTCCTGTAATGGTGGTTTCGTT
>DATMNR010000404.1:0-4384 GCA_035568795.1 Ktedonobacteraceae bacterium | reverse complement strand
TCCGGCACGCAATGCAGAAGCAGTAGCGGATCTCACACTGGCTTTTATGGTCATGCTAGCCCGGGGTGTAAAGAGCAGTATAGCGTATGTGGCGAACGGGGGACGTGTAGGTGATTCGGCTTTTGAGGGCGCGCAATTCTTTGGACATGAACTGGGGGGCCATATGTTAGGGCTGGTGGGATTTGGCAATGTTGGAGCGCGAGTTGCCAGGAGAGCGTTAGCTTTTGGCACATCGATCCTGGTATATGATCCGTATATCGCACCTGAAACGGTGGAAGGCTTGGGAATCAGAATGACAGATTTAGAGGAGCTATTAGCATCCTCTGATTTTGTGTCTCTCCATGCGAGGGTAACTTCTGAGACTGTGAACTTTTTCGACGAGGAGAAGTTCAACGCGATGAGGCGGGGAGCATATTTCATCAATACTGCGCGGGAAACCCTGATGGACGAGCAAGCGCTTTATGAAGCATTAGTCTCACAGCACCTGGCTGGTGCCGCTTTAGATATGCTCAGGCCATACCCTGAAGGTATGCCAGGTTCCCTGGTGTCGTTGCCAAACGTGATTGTCACGCCACATATTGGTGGCGCCACACATGAAGCAGCTTTGCGTGGAGTTCAAATACTCGCCAGCCAGATTGACCATTATCTTGCAGGCAAACCAATGCAGCACGTCGTGAATCGAGGTATAAGCGGGAGTTAAAGATGAGTAATCACTATTTATTAGCTATAGACGCTGGTACTGGGAGTTGTCGTGCCGTACTTTTTGACCAGTTTGGACATCAAGTAGCCATGGCTCAACGCGAGTGGTCACATTTTCCCGAGCCAGCATATCCAGGCTCACAAGTTTTCGAAACACGCGCCAATTGGGAACATATTTGTGCCTGCATCCGGCAGGTACTGGCTACTCCGGGCGTGACACCAGATTCAATTCTGGGTCTGAGTAGTACCAGCATGCGCGAGGGGATTGTACTCTACGATAAAGATGGACAGGAAATATGGGCCTGCCCTAATGTTGACTCACGTGCATCAGAGGAAGCAGCGGAACTGGTTGATCGCCACCTGGCCGAGAAGATTTACTTCACTGGCGGCGACTGGGTGGCAATCACCTCCCCTCCCCGCCTGCTCTGGTTACAGAAGCATGAGCCGAAGATCTTCGAGCGAGTTGCACACCTTACTATGCTTAGCGATTGGATATTATTTAAGCTGTGCGGGGAATATGTCACTGATCCTTCGGCTGGTTCCAGTTCAGGCATGTTTGATCTCTCAAAACGCACCTGGTCTGATGAGATTGTAAGGATGTGCGGGCTTAGTTCGAGCGTATTGCCTCCCGTACGTGAATCTGGCACTCAACTGGGTCGCGTCCACAGGCAAGCAGCTATCGAAACAGGTTTAAAGGAAGGAACGCCAGTGGTAGTCGGCGGTGCAGATACGCAATTAAGTCTGGTAGGAATTGGTCAGATAGAGCCAGGCCAGTTTACCGTCGTGGGAGGAACTTTCTGGCAACATACAGTTGGAGTTGACAGGCCCCTAATCGATCCGGAGAGTCGCCTCAGAACACTCTGTCATTCGCTGCCTGGACAGTGGATGCTGGAGGGGATTGGTTTTTATTGTGGTCTGATTATGCGCTGGTTTCGTGATGCTTTTTGTCAGTTAGAGTTAGAGCAGGCTGGAAGGCTGCATCAAGACCCTTACACGTTGATGGAGCAGGCCGCGCTGCAGGCGCCTGCTGGATCCAATGGGGTGATGGGTATCTTCTCCAATCTTATGAATGCTAAACGTTGGATCCATGCCGCACCAGGGTTCATGCAATTCGATGTATCGAACCCGGCCATATCCGGAAAGAAGGAGTGTATTCGTGCCATCGAAGAGAGTGCAGCATATGTCTCTTATGGTCACATGAAGATCATAGAATCGCTCACAGGAAGCACTTTTCACGAGATTGTCTTTACCAGTGGCGCTTCCAAAGGAACGCTCTGGCCGCAGATTCTGGCCGATGTACTCAACTGTCGTGTCAAAGTGCCGGTCGTTAAGGAATCTACCTCGCTCGGCGCGGCGCTCTACGCGGGACTAGGAGTTGGTCTCTATCAGGATGTGCAAAGTGTAGCCCAGAATATCATCAGTTTTGAGAAAACATTCGAACCGAATTACGCAACTCACCAGGTATACCAGGAACTCTATCAACAGTGGTCGCGTGTCTATGAGCGTTCCCTGGCAATGGTTGAGGATGGCCTTGTCAAACCGCTCTGGCGAGCTGCTGGAACATAGCAGCTTTCGGTTCCTGATTGCGTAAAAGTAGAGGTGTAAGGATGCTGGATGGGTGCTAGTGTAGTCCTGTCCCAGCATACGACCAACCTGTCAGATGTATAGATCGAAAGGAGATTGTTCATGCCGGAAGCAGATTCAACCAGCGAAGCCAGGAACTTTTACGCGGATATTCCTCAGCAAGCGACAGGTAAATTCCACCTCAAAGGTTCCGGTGCCCTCGATTGGGGTATGCAAAATCGTCTGTCCCGTGTATTTCGTCCTACAAGCGGATACACAGTGATGCTGGCCATCGACCATGGCTACTTTCAAGGGCCGACCACTGGACTTGAGCGGGTAGACTTGAACATTCTCCCACTCGTACCATACGCAGATGCCTTAATGTGTACACGTGGCATTCTGCGCTCGATCGTTCCACCCTCTACCAGTACACCGGTAGTGATGCGTGCCAGCGGTGGGCCGAGCATCTTGAAGGAATTATCGAATGAACAAATCGCGATTGACATTGATGACGCCATACGTTTGAATGTCTCCGCGCTGGCTGTACAGGTTTTCATCGGTGGCGAGTTCGAGACGCAAACTGTACATAATATGACACGCCTGGTTGATATGGGTTTGCGCTATGGTATTCCAGTAATGGGAGTCACTGCCGTTGGCAAAGAGATGTCACGTGATGCCCGTTACCTGCGCATGGCCTGTCGTATTTGCGCAGAACTAGGCGCGCATTTTGTGAAGACCCACTACGTGGCCGAAGGTTTTGAAACCGTCACTTCATCCTGTCCTGTCCCAATCGTTATGGCAGGTGGGAAGAAACTACCCGAGCTCGACGCCCTAACGATGGCATATCGAGCTATTCAAGAGGGTGCGGCAGGTGTAGATATGGGAAGAAATATCTTCCAGAGCAACTGCCCAGAGGGAATGATTAAGGCAGTAAGTAAAATCGTGCACGAAGGCATGAGACCAGGAGAAGCGTTCGAGCTGTACAGCACGATTCGAAGTAGCACATCCGAGCCACAGGTAGTTAGTGGTTAAAGTAGTCTTTGCAGGAGGTAAAAACTTGAAACAAGAAATAAATCTAGGAGATTACGCATCTTACATTGGACGACCACGACAAGACCTGATAACACCTGCGCTTATACTAGACCTGGACATCGCCAGAGAGAACATTGCCAACATGGCCGCGTACATGCACAGCGTCCCCGCAAAACTACGCCCTCACATAAAGGTTCACAAAAGCCCTGAATTGGGACGAATGCAGATGGAAGCAGGTGAATCAATAGGTCTAACAACAGCTACAGTATGGGAAGCAGTAGTAATGGTGCGTGGAGGTATCGATGATATACTGGTCGCAAATGAAGTAGTGGGCGAAGAAAAGATCCGAACGTTGGCCGAACTTGCGCGAGAATCTCACATCATCGTTGCCATCGACGATGCACAAAATGCCGAAGACCTCTCCTCCGCCGCTCTCAAAGCTGGGAGCCCGCTTGGAGTACTCATCGATCTTGATGTTGGGATGGAGCGATGTGGTGTACGTACAAAAGAAGAAGCGCTTCGCCTGGCAGAGCACGTCAGCAAGCTAGGTGGACTGCGTTTTGAAGGCATGATGGGATACGAGGGCCATTGCATGTTGGAGCCTGATGCCGATCAGCGTGTAATAAAAGCACATGCAGCTATGGACAAATTGATGGAGACTGTTGATTTCCTCGCCCAGGCAGGTTTCGCATCAAACATTGTTTCCGGAGGGGGTACGGGTACGTATAACATCACCGGAGCACAGCCACGCCTTACCGAACTGCAGGCCGGATCATATGTAGTGATGGATGCTTTCCATGCACAACTTGTGCCAGGTTTTCCCGTTGCTCTGACGGTTCTGGGGACAGTGATTAGCCGCCAGGGGAAAAGAGTAGTCCTGGATTCGGGAAGAAAGGCTATCGGCAGCGAACTCGGATTGCCGCGCCTGAAAGATGTGCCTGCTACTACAGCCGGAATCGCCGAGGAACACATGCTTGTTGATGTAGAATCAGGGTCACCGGTCAAGGTGGGTGACCGCTTAGAGGTTGTCTCTGGCTACGGCCCGACTACCGTCAACCTGCACGACGTTTATTATGTCGTAGAGTACGAT
>DATMNR010000403.1:0-6608 GCA_035568795.1 Ktedonobacteraceae bacterium | reverse complement strand
GCTAAGCCGATTTTCACTATATCACACCTGACGTTTTTCCGTCGCATTCTCTCAATGTTTAGTCAGGTATTTTCGAAAGTTCCTATCTTCCCTTCTTTCTCCAGGAAAAAGAGAGGAAATATTGGAACACCTCATTCCCCGCTAAGGGGCCTGCAAGCCCTTAGAACCCTGCTTCGATCGACTTTCGATCAGTCTGCTTTCGAAATAGTCATATCTAGCGGCAAAGTCAAACAACGTACTGCACCTCCAGCCTTGAGGAACTCGCTCACTGGCGATACGCACACATTATATCCCCAACGCTCGAAGTACATATCACCTTCGCCAACCAGTTCTGCAACTTCACAACCGCGAGCCTGGAACCACTGTGAGGTGTATATCGATTCGGGCTGCCGTTCAGCATGTCGAAATTTGCTCAAAATCAAACGCTGACCATCAACAAGGCCCACGTTAGCAACAAAGACCATATCAGGCAACTCTTTCACCGGCTCGATCGTTTCGACTTTTGCCCCGGCTCGCCGAAGATTGGGTACAAGGTTGTGCCACTGTTCAAGAGCAAGCTCGAAATCAGGACGATTTTCCTGATCCATCCAGGGATTGATCTCGTAAAAAACCCCGAAGTAATCGGGCGGGCACATGAGATACGATTTGCCCCATGATAACGGAGTTGTTTCAAGCGAAGTGTTCGCAAGGTTTGCCATTTCAGGTTGGTTTAAATTTTCCATCTATGAACTTTCTATGACGATTGTTGATTTCTCTTACTCCAAATAGAACGGGAATACATGATCTAAGTAACGGAATTGTATGGTTTCGTACTACGGTTCGCGTGTCGTGCCGTGCAGCAAGATAGCAGAAATACCCTTGACAAGAGGCTTGCTGTCAGTGATAATCGATGTATACTTTTCCCATTTCTAATTCAGTGGAAGGACCTGCTATGGAAATATATGGATCACATGCATATCCAGGACGGTTGTTCGTTGTAGAAGGTGTTGATGGCTCTGGAAAAAGCACACAAATTGCACTCCTGCGGCAGTGGCTGATTAGCGAAGGGTACACCGTCTTTTTCAGCGAATGGAATTCGTCTCCCCTTGTCAAAAAGACCACGAGTAAGGGTAAGAAAAAACAATTACTGACCCCAACAACATTTAGCCTGATACATGCTACCGATTTTGCTGATCGCACCGAACACGACATTATTCCTCCTCTCAAGGCAGGCGCTATTGTCCTGGCAGATCGCTATATTTACACTGCGTTTGCGCGCGACGTTGCGCGAAATGTTGATCGTGAGTGGGTGCGTGAGCTATACCAATTTGCTGTGAAACCGACCATGGCATTCTATTATCGCGTGCCTCTCGAGGTGTCTCTCAATCGTATACTTACAGGTCGCACTGAACTGAAATATTACGAGGCTGGCATGGATCTGGGTTTGAGTAGTGATCCGCAAGAAAGCTTTAAGTTATTTCAGGAACGAATTGTGGGTGAATACGAGTCAATGATAGACGAATTTGGATTAACTGTTATGGATGCCACATTACCTATACCAGAACAACAGCGCCGAATGCGTAAGATTATACGGCCTTACTTGCATGGTGTACGCAGGATGCGAGCATCTGCAAAAGAATCAGCGTGGGCGGGATTGGCGCGAGAAATGCGTCCATCTCAGGCTGAGGTAGTCGGAAGAACCGGGCGATTATAGACATTACAGGGTAGTAATGAGGGAGTTTGTGAGACTATGACTCAGCTTGACTTCTATGGCATCGACGCCATACACCTGAAAGAACGTGAAGAACTTCTGCCTGGTCGCTTGATTGTATTAGAAGGCACTGATGGCGTAGGCCGATCAACTCAATTACATCTACTCCGTCCCTGGCTTGAAAGTAGCGGCTATGCTGTGGTTGATACTGAAATGACACGCTCCATATTGGCCGGGGCGGGCCTCAAACAGGCTAAAGAGGGCCATACGCTTGGTCCCATCACACTCAACCTGTTCTATGCTACCGACTTTGTTGACCGCTTCGAGAGCCAGATCGTACCCGCATTGCGGGCGGGATTTATCGTACTAACAGATCGCTATATCTATTCATTGATGGCTCGCGCATTGGTTCGAGGCGCTGACCCCAAATGGATTCGCTCTATTTATGGTCTGGCGTTGAAGCCTGATGCAATTTTCTATTTAAAGGTGGGTATCGATGATCTGATACCACGTGTGTTGCAGCGCGGTGGCTTCGATTATTGGGAATCGGGCATGGATATGAAACTGGGTGATGATCTCTTCGATAGCTTTGTGAATTACCAAACGCAGATGCTTGAACAGTACGAGGATATGACGAGTGAATATGGCTTCCAGGTGCTTGATGCTAGCTTGCCCGTTGAGCAACTCAATGAGCAATTGAAGCAAAAGTTTCTGCCACTTCTACCGCATGGGTAAGGGACAGCGAGCGACCGTAAATACCCACCCTGCCTCCACCCAACCACTCTCGCCCTTCTACCCGGAATGACGCGGAACCTCATTACTCCAGAGCTTGAGCTTCTTCCACTACGTAACCTGCTTCACGCAAACGTTGTAACAACTGCTCGCATTGCGCTCGATCACGCGTCTCAAGGGTGAGTGTTTCTTCACGCTGCATGATTGGCAAACGACTTGAGATGCGTTGGTGCCGAACATCTATAACATTGATGCGCATCTCAGAAATGATGCCCAGCAGCCTCATCAATTCGCCTGGTCGGTCTATCAAGCGCGTGTGTATGACAAAGTAGCGACCTGCCGTTGCGAGGCCATGCTCAATAAAGCGGCTAACGAGGTTAATATCGATATTTCCGCCTGTTAATGGTACTAGCACTCTCTTTCCATCCAACTTTACTACTCCACTTAGCATGGCTGCTACTCCCGCCGCGCCTGCACCTTCGACAAGCATTTTGTTACGCTCCATCAAGAGTAGAACTGCACCAATGATTTCCTCGTCGTTGACCATGACGACATCATCAACAAGGTTCTGAATAATAGGGAACGTCAATGTTCCAGGCCGTTTTACGGCAATTCCATCGGCTATGGTTGCGATAGAAGGTAAAGTTCTCAGTTCTCCTGCATCAAGCGATGCGCGACAGCCTGCAGCGCCTTCTGCCTGCACACCAATGATCTTAATATTCGGCCTGAGTGCGCGAGCAGCGATAGTAATACCAGCAATCAGTCCTCCACCACCGATGGGGACAATAAGTGCATCTGCATCGGGGAGGTCACTCAGCATCTCCAGACCAAGCGTTCCTTGTCCAGCTATGATATCCGGATCATCGAAGGCGTGGATAAAAGTTGCGCCCGTTTCTTGTTGCAACTCAAGGCAGTACTGGTAGGCATCATCGTAAGTAAAACCATGCAGGACTACTTCGGCGCCATACCCCTGCGTAGCTGTGACTTTAGCGAGCGGAGCCGTTTCCGGCATAACAATTGTACACGATGTATTATATTGGGCCGCAGCTATTGCAACACCCTGAGCATGGTTCCCTGCTGAAGCCGCGATAACACCACGGCTATATTCCTCTTTACTCAGACGTGAGATTTTGTAACTAGCTCCGCGTACTTTGAAAGAGCCTGAACGCTGCATATTTTCCGCTTTTAAGTAGATGTCTGCACCGGTAATATCGCGTAAAGTTCGTGATGGCGCAAGTGGTGTATGGTGAAGACGTGGTTTGAGAAGTTTATAGGCTTCCCAAATATCGGCAATTGTGACAGATGTATGTACCTCCTGATTGGAGAGAGTCTCTGTTCTGGTGTCATTCTCAACAAAACGCATGACGTAGTACGGCCCCTTTCACTTATAGTACAACAATGGACCAGACCACAGTCATTGTGGTAGTGAATCATCCTAAGCTCTTTCAGAAACGCTTCGTGTCATCTGAATGGAAGGAAGTTTTAGTATGGAAGAATTATAACTCAGGTGGCAAGTGGATACAATATGTCCCCGTTTTTTCAAAACGAGGACATATGTAAAGGAACTTCGGCTTTGCGAACCCTATATAAGACTAATCATGCGAACGGAAAATTTTTACCCTTCGATTTGGCTCTTTCCCACGACTGCGCGAGTTTAAGTTATAACGAGTTGCCATCTGATGCTGTAGCCTGCGAATATAAGCATTAGCAGGAGCTAGCTCAGCCGTCATGAGGTCTTTATTTAGGACCTGGTGAATAGCATCCTCGGTTTCCAATAATGCTTTCGTGGTTGGATCATCTGGTTTAGATGCATGTATCCCATCCGCTTCTTCCTGATTCTCATCTAGAGAAACATCTAGTGGAATATCGAAAATGCGAGCAAGAGCATGTTGCATCTGAGCAATAGTGTTGTTCTTCAAGATGATGATGAGCTTTTGCTCCTCCTCAGCCTGTTGTAGACGCTCTGGCTGGCGACGGTAGTAGTTTTTCAGAGTGATAATTGCATCAGCGTCACCCTGATTGTTTGTGACGATGATCGGCACGCGCAATTGGCGCGCAGACTCAGCCAGACGATCGCGGCTCACTCCAAATGGATAGACGCGTAACGTCTTTAGGATGGGCAGTTGTTCCTTCACACTTTCAGAGTGGTATATTCCTTCATCAAACAAAGGACGATCAACTGCTATCAAGCCTGCTGAATTGTGCCGTTTAACATCGGCTGGAGCTGTTCCTGTTGGAGCCAATGCTCTTACCTGACCGCGAGCATGCAAGCGTTCTCCGCCATTACCGCCGTTACCGCCACCATTACTGCGAGACCCCTGCTGGCCCATACGACGAACAGTACTCCAATTACTATCACTACGGTCAATATAATTGTTAGAACGCGAAGCAGTGCCGAATCCTTCGATACCCCAGGTTGGCACTTCCATGCCACCTGAAGAGATTCGTCGCGCAGAGACTCGTCCAGTCTCTTCATCGCGTGTGCGTTCTTCGGCAACTATCGTCTGTCCACGCAACATGCTGTCAACCGTATCGGCTACATCACGATGCACAACCAGCTCCTGCCAGCTCTGCTGTTCGACTACTACATCAAAAGTCGGTGGTGCCTTGCGCTCCAGAATACTCTTCTGAGTATGGCGCCTGCGAGCCTCCTCATCTCCAAGAGTCACAGTCTGAATACCGCCTACTAGATCAGAGAGTGTCGGGTTTACAAGCAAGTTACCAAGCGAGTTACCGTGAGCAGTCGCTACAAGCTGCACCCCTCGTTCCGCAATGGTACGAGCAGCGGCAGCCTCCAATTCAGTACCTATTTCGTCAATAACAATAACTTGCGGCATATGGTTCTCTACCGCTTCAATCATAACCGCGTGTTGTTCCGCTGTGCGAGCTACTTGCATGCGACGCGCTCGACCAATGCCTGGATGCGGAATATCCCCATCTCCAGCAATTTCGTTCGAGGTATCTACAACGACTACGCGTTTATTGGCCTCGTCTGCCAGAACACGTGCTATTTCACGCAACAGTGTGGTTTTGCCCACACCGGGGCGACCAAGAATCAAGATCGATTGACCCTGTTCGACAATATCCCGAATTAACGCAATACTGCCAAGTACCGCTCGACCAATGCGGCAGGTCAAACCAACAACTTTTCCTTTTCGATTACGAAGTGCGCTGATACGATGGAGAGTGCGTTCGATTCCAGCACGGTTGTCGTCACCAAATTCACCTATTCGCTCAACCACAAACTCGAGGTCAGCATAGGCCACTGGCTGAGTACTTAGGATCACCTCCCCTTCTGGGAACCGGCCCTCAGGCAAACGTCCAAGGTCCATTACGATCTCCAGCAGTTCGCTTCGGTTTTCGAGCCGATTGACCGCGTCGTGGATGGCGGGTGGCAAAGTTACCAGTAAAGCCTCCAAATCGTCAGTGATCATGTGTTGCATAGACTGTTTTATCACCTCGTTGTTTGGCGAGAATTGACCGTCCCCAGGCCTTTCACGCCATAAGCTACTCGTTGTTCTAGTGCGGGGACCGCGCGCGGATTCAAAGCTAGTAAAGCTATGTGCCGCACGAGCAATGCCTTGGTCGAGACATGCTCAAAACCACTGGAACGCAGAGCATTAATAACGGAAGAATCGTACTCCCTCACCTGACAATAGATCGGGCGCGCGTCTCTTTCCAAAAGTCGCTGAGTACCAAATCGTACGATCGGTTCAGCCAGTTCAGCATGTTCAGGATGAACAATAAGCGAGAGCTGGTGCGGAGCTGTACCGTGACCGCGGCATAGGCGCAACCAGGCCCCTAAACGAACGCCAACATCACATACGAAGCTTTCATCTCCTTTCGAAAGAAACGAGGGTAACGGACGTAGTGAGCCGACGTATAACTTAGCAAATTCTTCACTATTATCCAGCATCTCAGCCATCTGCACTCGTTGTGGAGTGGCAGATCGATAGAGCTGGTGCAATCCCCATACATGATGACGATTCCAACGGCGAAGTGAAGGTTGGTTGAAGTCGCCCTGTACTGACTCAGGCTGAAAGAGGTAGGTCAGTTGGCGGGCATAACGTTGAAATCCAGCTTTCTGGAAAAGTTCCTGCTCTGGAATTTCATCCTCAACTCTAGCAAAAATACGGTGAATACCATGATTTGAGGCAACCTGCAGCATGTAGTCGAGCAACGCTGC
>DATMNR010000402.1:0-3698 GCA_035568795.1 Ktedonobacteraceae bacterium | reverse complement strand
GCGCAGGACTACGGTGGAGAAACCACCGAAGGCTGCAACGAGTACCTTGTGCTCACAAAACCAACAATCATTGAAGAAATTCACGCAGGGTTTCTCGAAGCTGGCAGCGACGTAATAGAAACCGATTCATTCACAGGCAGTCGTCTCAAACTCGATGAATATGGGCTTGGGGCACTGACCCACGAAATAAATTTCACAGCCGCGCAGATTGCACGCGGAATTGCTGATAGCTATAGCACACCAGAACAACCACGCTTTGTAGCTGGCTCAATTGGCCCTACCGGAATGCTACCTTCATCTGACGATCCGCTGCTGGGCAATATCACATATAAGCAACTTGTCGAGATTTTCAGAGAGCAGGCCTCTGCACTCTTACAAGGCGGAGTCGATGTGCTGCTCATAGAAACAAGCCAGGACATTCTGGAAGTGCGAGCGACCATTACTGGTATGCGACATGCTATGCACGAGATCGGACGCACAGTTCCAATTCAAGCGCAGGTCTCACTCGATACGAGCGGGCGCATGCTACTGGGTACCGACATTGCAGCGGTTATGACCACGCTCGTCGGGCTGCAAGTGGATATCGTTGGATTGAACTGCTCCACTGGTCCAGAACATATGCGCGAGCCAGTACGTTTTCTAAGCGAAAACTGTCCGCTGCCCATTTCAACTATTCCCAACGCAGGCATACCGCTAAACGTCAATGGACTGGCGGTGTATCCGATGGAACCAGAGCCAATGGCCGCTGCCTTGCGCGATTTCATCACCGAATTTGGTGTCAATATCATAGGTGGTTGCTGCGGGAGCAGTCATGAGCACCTACGAGCTATTGTCAAAGCATGCCGCCATGCACCCCGTCGAGTTCGTCCAATCGCAGATAATAATGTGCTTAACAAAAATTTTACCACTATTATCTTGCCATTCGTCTCAAGCGGCATTCGCGCATCGACATTGCAACAAGATCCCCCACCGCTGCTGGTTGGAGAACGTGTCAACAGCCAGGGCAGTCGTAAAGCGAAACAGGCGTTACTCAACGAGGACTACGACACATTGCTGGGTATTGGACGCGAGCAGGTTGACGGGGGAGCACATATTCTTGACGTCTGCGTCGCTCTTACTGAACGTACAGACGAAGCAGAGCAGATGGCAAAGACCATCAAGAAACTTTCGATGGGTGTTGAAGCTCCACTGATGATCGATTCGACCGAGCCTGATGTAATAAAAGCGGCGTTGGAGACCTACCCTGGACGAGCGATTATTAACTCTATCAATATGGAGAATGGCCGCCAGCGCATTGAGAGCGTTATACCAATGGCAACCGAGCATGGCGCTGCCGTTGTGGCCCTCACAATCGACGAAATTGGCATGGGTAAAACAACTGAACGTAAAGTAGCCATTGCTCAAGATATCCATGATATCTGTGTGAATGAATATGGCCTCGCGCCCAATGCGCTCATATTTGACACCCTGACATTTCCGATAACTACCGGACAGGAAGAGCTACAGACAGCAGGTATCGAAACACTTGAAGCAATCAAACGCATCAAGTTAGAACTGCCACAAGTATTCACCATACTTGGAGTCAGCAATATTTCTTTCGGTCTGAAACCATACGCCCGTTCAGTGCTCAACAGCGTTTTTCTTTATCACGCCGTTAAAGCCGGGCTTGATGCTGCAATCGTCAATCCAACGCATATAACACCATACACAGAAATAGATGCTGAACAGCGCCAGCTTGCTGACGATCTGATTTACAATCGTCCCGATGCACTTCCCCGTTACATCGCCTACTTTGAAGATCACGAACCACAAACTGGCGAAAGCAATACCAAAGTTGATCCCACAGAGGATATGAACACGGCTGAACACATTCACTGGAAAATATTGCACCGTCACAAAGAAGGTATCGAGATATTAATCGAACTGGTGATTGAAGAACGAGCCTCAGACATGGGTATTCCACAAAGCGAAGCAGCTGTCAATGTGCTGAACACCGTGCTCTTGCCTGCAATGAAAGATGTTGGCGATCGCTTCGGAGCAGGTGAACTCATCCTGCCATTCGTGCTACAATCAGCCGAGGTCATGAAACGTGCCGTCGCATTCCTTGAACGCTATTTAGAGAAACAGGATGGCTATACGAAGGGCAAAGTCGTACTGGCGACGGTTTTTGGCGATGTTCACGATATCGGCAAAAACCTGGTCAACACAATCCTCAGCAACAATGGCTATACCGTCTATGATCTCGGTAAACAGGTGCCACTGAATACCATCCTGGATAAGGCTGTCGAGGTCAATGCCGATGCTATCGGCCTGTCAGCGTTGCTGGTCAGCACCTCTAAGCAAATGCCTTTGTGTGTCAAAGAATTGCACAAGCGAGGGCTGAATTTTCCTGTGATTGTTGGTGGAGCTGCCATCAACCGCTCTTATGGACGCCGTATCCTCTTTGTAGATGAACAAACACCGGAGTCAACGCCGCTTCCATATGAGCCTGGAGTGTTTTATGCTCGTGATGCTTTCGAGGGATTGGAGATTATCGACAAGCTAACGAATGCGCCTGAAGAACGGGCTAAGTATGTCGAACAGATCAAAGAAGAAGCGTTACACGAACGGTTAAAAAAGGTTACGACAGTAGCAACCGCTGGAACAGACAGGTCAGATAGTCCTTCATCTAGCATACAAAGAGATATCCCTATTCCCGTTCCACCATTTTGGGGACCGCGAGTTCTCGAACGTATCGGTATCGAAGACATTGCGGTCAATATGGATTTAAATACGCTCTTCCGTTTGCATTGGGGAGGCAAAGCTCATGGTGTAGAATTTACAAGGTTAGTTGAACGTGAGTTTCGTCCGCGGCTGGAGCACATGCTTCTTGAAGCCCGTCAACAACGCTACTTGCAACCACGCGTGATCTATGGCTACTTTCCATGTCAATCTAGCGGCAATGAGCTGATTATCTATGATCCAAAGGAGTATGCTGGTGGGACTGGAACGCAACAGGAAACTGCGCGTTTTCTCTTCCCAAGGCAACACGAACGCGAACGACTTTGTCTTGCTGACTATTTTACATCCATTGAGAGTGGCAAGGTCGACGTGGTAGTTTTGCAAGTTGTGACGATGGGACAGGCAGCCAGTGACACCATACAAGGGCTTCAAGATGCGGGCGATTACGCGGAAGCATACTACACGCATGGTCTTGCCGTGGAGATGGCAGAAGGACTGGCTGAGTACACAAATAAGCTCATTCGCCAGGAACTAGGCCTTGATGGCCAACGCGGTCGGCGCTATAGTTGGGGTTATCCTGCTATACCTGATCTTGAAGACCATGAAAAGGTCTTTCGCCTGTTGCCTGTACACAGCACGATTGGAGTCGAACTGACTGAGTCTTACCAATTTGTGCCAGAGCAATCAACTGCTGCGATTGTGGTCCATCATCCACAGGCAACCTACTTTGCTGTCAGAGAACAAGTAGCGGAGGCATTGAAAACTTTATAGAGAGATACAATCTGAAATAAAATTGCTACCACAGGTGCACAATATGTTATACTAGTATCACAATTATCTCAAAAGCCTGAGCTAGTGGAGAAGACAGTGAACTACCAAAGTTATCAAAAGAATTATTGCACCTGTCCTGGCGTTCGCAGAGGCAATGTGGGTAGCTCAGCCCCCTGCGAACGAATTGGCGTGCCTTCGAACATACA
>DATMNR010000401.1:0-8069 GCA_035568795.1 Ktedonobacteraceae bacterium | reverse complement strand
CCATCAGGATCGCATTATTTTCGTCGCTGAGGACGATCTCTGGTTTGTTACGAGTGAGGGTGGGAGGGCAGAACGGTTAACCGCGGGAGTTGGCGAAGTATCGTACCCTTATTTTTCGCCAGACGGAGAACTACTTGCATTTGTAGGTCGTGAAGAGGGTCCAAGTGAAGTCTACATAATGCCTTCGCTCGGAGGCACTGCTCAACGTCTTACATTCCACTCTTCTTCTTGTCGTGTTGCTGGCTGGGATCTTTCTGGTGAAGCAATTTTGTATGCCAGCAACGCTGGACAGGCACTATCTGGGCACAACGTCATTTATGCTATTAACCCTCAAGGTGGCCAATCAAGGCAGATTCCAGTGGGTATTGCAAATGCTATTTCATATGGTCCAGAGGGCGGAGTCGTCATTGGCCGTATCTCACGTGAACCAGCACATTGGAAACGCTATCGAGGAGGCACGGCAGGTCATTTATGGTGCGACCCAACTGGCAGCGGAACATTTCAGCGCCTTCTTCAGCTTAATGGCAACATAGCAAGCCCTTGCTGGGTGGGCGAACGCATCTACTTCCTTTCAGATCATGAAGGAGTCGCTAATATTTATTCTTGCACACCTTCAGGGGATGATATTCGTCGACACACAGACCATCACGACTTTTACGCTCGAAATCTGTCCAGCGATGATCGACGTCTTGTCTACCATGCAGGCGCCGACCTTTACTTGTTTGATCCTTCAACCGAAAACGTGCGCCAGTTGGATGTTGTATTGCCAAGTATACGCACACAACGCAATCGCAAGTTCGTCTCAGCCGGAAGTTATCTTGATAGCTATGCCTTACATCCCAAAGGATACGCTGTTGCTCTGACGACGCGTGGAAAGGCTTTCACCATGGGCAACTGGGATGGTCCAGTGTTGCAACATGGTGAACCTGATGGCGTACGCTATCGTTTCCTCGAATGGCTCAATGATGGCAAACGAATTGTCGCTATTAACGATGCATCCGGTCGTGAGAATTTGATAGTCTTCAGTCCTGATGAAGCCAGCGAACCAAAGTCGTTCGCGGATATTGAATTTGGTAGAGCAATCGACCTAGCAGTTTCACCTACAGATGATGCTATTGCAATTGCGAACCATCGCAATGAACTGCTCATGGTTGACTTAGAAGTTGGTTCCTCCCGAACAATTGATCGGAGCGACTTTGGACAAATACGTGGAATAGCCTGGTCACCTGATGGCCGCTGGTTAGCATATGGATTTCGTTCGACCGAGCAAAAAACTGCAGTTAAACTCTGTAATCTGGAAAGCGGTGAGACCTATTTTGCAACAGAACCTGCACTACACGACATTGCACCGGCCTTTGATCCCGAGGGAAAATATCTGTATTTCCTGGGATACCGCATCTTTAATCCAGTCTACGATCATTTACATTTTGATTTGAGTTTCCCTCGTGGTGTAAAACCCTATGCCATTACGCTACAACGTGACGTACGTTCTCCTTTCATTGCAGAGCCCAAGATCCCTGAAGAAAAAGAGAAGGAGAAAGAAGAAAGTAAAGCTGAGAAGCAAGAAGAAAAGGATCAGGACGATTCATCTCGAACAGAAGAGGAGAACAAAAAGGAAACTTCTAAGAAACAAACACCCATCGTCATCGAGCTTGAAGGCATTACGAATCGTGCCTTACCATTCCCTGTACCCGAAGGAAAATATAGGTCAATTCGTGGGATAAAAGGAAAAGCCCTGTTCCTGTCTTTTCCGATAGAAGGCACGATCAGCCAACCAGGAGAAAAGCATGAGCCACGTGGACATATCGATAGTTATGACTTCGAAGCACATAAAACTGAGTACCTTATCGATGGTGTTAGTGGCTTCGATTTATCACGTGATGCTAAAACGCTGATCTATCGATCTCGCCAACGCTTGCGTGTATTGAAAGCAGGAGACAAGCCACCCAAAGGTGACAACGGAGATCGGACTAACCGCGAAAATGGTTGGCTGGAACTAAGTCGCTTAAAAGTATCGGTACAGCCCGCCGCAGAATGGAAGCAAATGTTTGCTGAGGCCTGGCGCCTGCAGCGCGAGCAATTTTGGACAGAAGACATGTCTGGAATTGACTGGGAAGCCATCTATGCACAATATGCTCCACTCGTGGAACGTGTTGGTTCGCGTTCGGAGCTTTCCGATCTGTTCTGGGAAATACAAGGGGAACTCGGCACATCTCACGCCTATGAGGTTGGGGGGGAATATCGCCAGCGACCACACTACAATCAAGGTTTTCTGGCAGTGGATTGGAGTTACGAAGCAGAACACGAACGTTATCGTATAGCTCATATCGTGCTGGGTGATCCCTCAGATAGCAAAGCTACATCACCACTCACCAGTCCAGGTTTAAATGTTGCAGTGGGTGATGCTGTGCTGGCCATCAATGGGCAGCGGGTAGGACCTGGACGCAGTCCACAAGAATTGCTCGTAAACCAGGCTAGCAATGAAGTTCAACTCGCTATCGAGGATGCAACCTCACAAGAGACACGAGTCATTACTGTGAAGGCACTTTCGGATGAACAACCAGCTCGTTATCGCGAATGGGTAGAGAACAATAGCCGCATTGTCCATGATAAATCTCAAGGCAGAGTAGGATACATCCATATTCCAGATATGATGGGAGAGGGGTTTGCGGAATTTCATCGCAGTTACCTGACCGAATATGACTATCCAGGTTTATTGATAGACGTACGCCATAATAGGGGAGGGCATGTATCGGGTCTACTCCTTGAGAAATTGGCGAGACGACGCATTGGATATGACTTTTCGCGTTGGGGCCAACCTTCTCCATATCCTGCCGAGTCCCCTCGAGGTCCAATGGTAGCATTGACAGACGAAAACTCTGGATCCGACGGTGATATTTTTAGCCATAGTTTCAAATTAATGGGGCTTGGACCATTGATTGGCAAACGCACATGGGGAGGGGTGATTGGTATCAGTCCACAACACGCGCTTGTCGATGGTACAAGAACAACACAACCAGAATATGCTTTCTGGTTCAAGGATGTTGGCTGGAACGTCGAGAATTATGGCACAGATCCTGATATCGAAGTGGATATTACACCGCAGGATTTCGTGAACAACATGGACCCACAACTAGATCGAGCTATTGCTGAGGCTTTACATTTAATTGAAAACATGCCTTCGCTTGAACCAAAGCCAGGGGAGAGACCAAGAAAAGGAAGATAGAGTAGATAAGTACTATCAGGGACACACTTTTTCACCCTGAACCCAGGCTCCTACAATCGTATCGGCTGATGCGCCAAAAAAGAGCACATCTAGAAAGTCATCTGCATTCCATCCTGCCAACGATGGGTGCTGCACATCAACAGCAATGAAATCAGCTAGCATTCCAGGAGCAATAACGCCTGTTTCTAAACCCAGCGCAACCCCTCCAAAGTGCGTGCCATATTCTAATAATAAGGAACCAGGGGAAGCTAATTCGTCACCCACAAGCACCCGCCTTCGTTGATAGCGCATCCGAGCAGAATATTCCGCCCAGCGTAGCTCCTCGATCGGATCCAGGCGGGTATTGCTGTCTGAACCAATCGCAAGGGGAATTTGTGCAGACAGCAGTTCTGCATAAGGAGCAATGCCATCACCCAGATCTCCCTCAGTAGTGGGGCAGACACAAACTGTACAGCCGTGTCGTGCCAGCAATGCAATTTCGTCAGGGTTGGCATGAGTGGCATGAATAATAGTAGTCTGTGATCCCAATACTCCAAAGTGTTCGAGCAACTCGATTGGCGTACAACCGTGTTTTGCCAGGCATTGCTCAATTTCTGCTTTTTGCTCGTCAGCATGTACATGCAAGGGGAGTTGATGGATTCGACTGTATTCAGCGATAGCACGAAACCACTCCTCTGGTACAGCACGTACAGAGTGCGGAGCAACTCCGATCGATTCACCTTTGAGCCGCAGATCCTCGACTCGATCAAGATACGCTTCGATGGAGGCATCACAGAATCGCCGTTGCTCCTCCTCCGGTGGCTGATTGAAGCCGCTCTGAGCGTAGGCAGTCATCAGTAAAACAACGCGTATTCCCACTTCTTTCCCTGCTTGTATAACTGCTTCAGACATCACATTTGGATGAGCATAGGGCTGCCCATTCAATTGATGATGAACATAGTGAAATTCTCCCACACTTGTATACCCTGCAGCTAGCATCTCTCGATAGGCCATAAGCGCATTTGTATATAATAAATCGGGATTCAGTTTCTGGGCTTCAGCATACATGGCATGTCTCCAAGTCCAGAATGTATCCTGCTTAGAGAGTGGACGATGAGTATGTCCTCGCAGAGCACGCTGGAAAACGTGACTGTGCGTATTAACAAAACCGGGTAAAAGAGCTATGCCATGCAATGAAAGGATATCTGAGGGCACAATAAATTGCGCCCCTACATTTTGTTGAGATATCGATGCGATACGCCCATCATCTGAGATGGAGACAATCATGTTGGCCTGTAAACCCTGAGGAGTATAAACATAATCTGGGAGAAGATACTTCATTAGTATTAATTTCCTGGTTCTAAATTGGACCTGGATCTCCGATCAAATGGAATCCTCCCCAAAAATACGGATGCACTCGATAAGGAACAAGGGAGGTACGAGCGCGGGCTAGAAATGCGCGTTGAGCTCCTGCCAATGCAGCTGCTTTACCGTATTCACTTAAAAGCGCCTGGTAATATATCTCCATCAGTTCCGCACTACTTGCGTCGTCAACTTTCCACAAAGTGGGCATCAACGAAGCAGCGCCAGCATAGAGGAAACCACGCCCCAGACCTATAACCTCGTCTACTCCACCAACTATGCCACGCCCCGTTTCACAGGCACTTAACGTAACTAAAGTACAAGAGGATAGGTCAAGATTAAAGACCTCAATGGCGCTCAATTGGCGATCAGCAAGCTTGATATGGGAAAAGTTTGGGGCATCGAGCCGAAACAGGCCATGCGCAGCAATATGCAGTATGGGGCTGGTAGATCCTGCCTCTTGCAATAAAGTGGTCGTTGCATCCTGATCAAGAATGCAGGAAGCCCCCAGTTGTTGTGCAACCGCTCTCGCCTCTTGAACAGCGAAAGCCAGACGGCCACTATCAGATAGGCCCATTACAAGTGACCGTTTCAGAGGTATTCTGTTTGCTTCGGCGCGCTGTCCGCGTTGGTGGCAAATTTCCATTAGAGCGGCAGAAGGTAGGTAGGAAACGTCCAGGCGCTCAACGACAAACTGCACCCCATCAAACAAACAATGGAACGGTAGGTAGTGCAGCATGCCATAGGGTATAATCGTCAAATGTTCACACTTCTCCAATGCGCTTGAAACTGGCCTCAATAACAGATCATAAAGACGTTGAAGCAGGCCAAGACAATTTTCCTGCAAACCAGAAAAAGCTTGAGCTCGATCCCTCGCTCCACTCGCCTGGGCAGCAAGATCCAGGTTAACGCGCCAGAGCGAGAATAGCCGTTCCAGTTTGTGAACAACATCTTTCTCAATATGTACATCTATCCCGTCGCGTGTTATTTCGAATATGTACAGATCTTGCTCAGTTAGATAATACTCCAGCATCAAGACCGTATGTTCAATTTTGGGCCACAATTTCGTAATAATACTATCCGTCCATTGGGGACGAGAACGGGAAACAAGATCACCAGCCAGGCGTAACTGCAATTGCTCAAGCATATGCTCAATGCTACTCTCTCGCTTCTGCATTTCCTGCCGTGCTTGACCAGGTGCCATAGATTGAATACGCATGAGCGCCGTATCGCTCAGGCCCGATTCATACTCTGCCTCATATACAATGTTGCTAAACCAGGCCTGCTCTTCACGTAATCGCGACAGGTCTTCAAGAATTGCTTCGCCAGCTTTATCACCCGCTCTCATGCGAATATCAATATTATTACGCAGGTAATCACCCAATACTCGCGACTTGGCCTTTTCAACGTACACGAGTGCCTGTTCATAACTGCCCCGTTTTAATGCGAGAATCACAGCCCGCTTGTAGACACCACCTTTATCTTCCAGAAAACTACTTCGTTCATCCATGACTAGATGACTCTGCACAATATCGATGCCCCTCATTGCACGGTCATAGTAACTTGTAGCTTCTTCTAGTTTATCAAGATGCTCAGCAATTTGTCCGAGAAGATACTCACATCGATACACGAGATCAAGCAAGTCCTGACCTTGCGCAATATCGAGTGCTTCCTGACAAAGATACTCTGCGCTTGTTGTATCTCCCAGGTTTGCAGCAATACGGGCTTGTAACAACGCAGCTCGTGCCAAATATGGTAATGCCTCTTGTTCTGCGAATGCATCAGCGACATGACGAGCTTCGCGTAAACTAGCCTCTAAGTTCCCATCGGCAAAATATAGCTCAGCTTGCTGTAAGCGCACGACAGAAGCCAGGCCAGAAAAGCCGATCTCTTCCAGAATAGTACTGGCTTCCTGCAATTTTTCATCCGCATCATGGTAATCTCCTTCAAGCATGGCAGCTTCAGCCTGGTACATAAGTGAATGAGCCAGGTTATGCCGATGACTTGCAGATTGGCGGAAGTAGCTGATCGTCTCACCTGCCAACTCATACGCTTCTTTGACTCGATTCAAACGCAACAGACAAAGGCAGGTTTGCTGGGCCACTTCAGATGCCTGGAATTGCATGTCCTGACGCTGGAAGATAGTACGACTTTTATTGAAGAGGAGTAAGGCCTGACTATAATGACCCTGCGCCGCATAAATCAATGCGATATTCAATTCCTGCCGGGCCACAGAAATCTCTTGATCCTGAAATTGTGCAAATGTTACTCGGGCCTGTTCATGCAAAGCTACTGCTTCACGAAATCTACCCATAGCCGCAAGAGTAATCGCCTTGTTCGCCTTTGCTCGGGCAATATAGAGTTCCACCCCTTCGCCCTGGATAGCGTAGGTTTCAATAGCACGATCAAACAGTCGCAGAGCCTGGTCATACTGCCCAGCTTCATAGTTTATGATGGCAGCATTTACATCTATCTGCCCTGCCCGCAACAACTTTCCATAGCGTACAAAGACTTCGCGCGCTGCCGCGGCATCACGTAAAGCTTCACCAGTACGATTGAGTTGGAGACAGGCACTTACACGACCGATCCGCGTGCGTGCCCAACTTACCTCATCACCAATCGCAAGAAATTCATCGCCTGCAGCGTCTAAAAACGGCAGGGCTTCCTGATCACGATCCATGCGGCGGAGTGCATCTCCACGCACCATTAAACCAAGCGCATGCACATACTTATTGGGGATCAAATCGCCAATGAACATGAGATATCCAGCAAGCAGAAATGAGCGGCCTGATTCTTTAGCCCATTGACGATCAGCTTCATGCTTCATCAATTTAACCAGCAAGTTAAGGGAGTCGTCATCAATAGTAGGAAGGTTCTTTTGTAGTAATTGCCGACCTTGCTTCTCATTCATGTTTAGAAGCGCGGCTATTAGTTCTTGGGGTGCCATGCGAATATTGTTTTCCGCTACTCATTCAGGTGCAGGCAATGAGCGATTTTCGGGGTGTTCTCATACCTACCAGGAGTTTAATTACATCACTATATTTTAAACGCTTCAATAGTTATATTGATCACATTGATTGTAACGCAGAATCTGTCAGAATGGAAGTATTCTTAAAAAAGCAATTTTGAAACACTTTGAAACATGGAAAGTTACTATGAAACATTCCGTACGTCTAATAGGGTAGAGTCAACTACTAACGTATCAATTTTGTAGAGCAACTGGTAGCTGTTCGATCACAATCGTGCTATCAGGAAGTTGTAACTCCAGCGTGTAAGTAGCAGGAGAGATTGAAGAAAAGACAAAATTTCCAAGTTCATCAATATTTTGCTGATACACAGCATTTGTCTGAGAAGAAAGCACTACCGGGATTCCTTGAAGTGATTCCAGGCTACTCCCTTTGCGTGTGACAAAACCAATAAGTTGCAAAGAGTCTCGACGGCTAGCGCCCCGGTCCAATTGAATTGAGATATTGAAATCCTCCGCAGAATAACTGCGTGGCCA
>DATMNR010000400.1:0-6287 GCA_035568795.1 Ktedonobacteraceae bacterium | reverse complement strand
TTTCGGCTCTTCGGTGCTCATCTCATCGAATATGCCTTTAACCATCGCAGGTGTAAATTCTTTTGATGCCAGTCCGTATCGACCACCGATAATACGTGGGAATGCATGCCTGTCACTGTAATCCCAACCCTCTTTGACTGCCGTTGACACATCTAGATAAAGAGGTTCGCCAATGCTTCCCGGTTCTTTTGTACGATCCAGAGTGGCTATCACTTTGACTGTAGGAGGCAATGCTTGCAGGAAGTCTTTTACCGAGAACGGACGGAATAAGCGTATTTTGAGGATGCCGACTTTCTCTCCACGTGCAAGAAGGTATTCAGTTGTTGCCTGCACTGTCTCAGCGCCTGATCCCATCATTACGATCACACGCTCTGCGTCTGGCGCTCCAACATAATCGAACAGGTGATAATGTCGCCCAACCAAGGTACCGAACTTATCCATTGCCTTTTGTACAATTGCCGGACAAGCTGCGTAATAAGGATTTGCGGTCTCACGAGCCTGGAAGTACACGTCGGGATTTTGTGCCGTGCCACGAATAAAAGGATGCTCAGGCGAGAGTGCTCGTTGCCGGTGAGCTTGAACTAATGAATCATCTATCATTGCTCGTAAGTCATCGTTGTTCAATTGTTCTATTTTATCAATTTCGGCTGAAGTACGAAAACCATCAAAGAAATGCAAGAATGGAACGCGTGATTCTAACGTCGATGCATGCGCAATGAGCGCAAGATCCTGTGCTTCTTGAACTGAATTTGAAGCCAGCAAAGCAAAACCCGTTGAACGGGTAGCCATGACGTCGGAATGATCGCCAAAAATTGAGAGGCCTTGTGTGGCCAGAGCACGTGCAGCGACATGAAATACCACCGGTGTCAGCTCACCGGCAATCTTATACATGTTAGGAATCATCAGCAATAAGCCCTGGGAGGCAGTAAACGTTGTTGCCAATGCTCCCGTTTGTATAGCCCCGTGAATTGCTCCTGCTGCACCTCCCTCTGATTGCATTTCTATGACAAGAGGCACTGTTCCCCATAAATTGACTCGTCCTGTCGCGGACCAGGCATCGGCCATCTCGCCCATCGATGTTGATGGGGTTATAGGATAAATCGCTATAACCTCACTCAATGCGTGGGCAATATTGGCTACTGCCTCGTTTCCTTCTAGCGTTACCCAGGTACGTACCATAGAATCCTCCATAATTTCTAGTATAACTTTGCCGTAACAATACGCATGCTCACATCTTGCCTAGTACTAGAAGCTTGTGTCACCCTTTGTGACGGGTTTGTATGTCGCATTTTGTCCTCTATCTTTTCTTATTGTATTGTCATTTTCCTTGCCATTTGTCGCTTGTTGCTAGCAACATTACGGCAGCATCTGTAAATCATAGGGAAAAGGCTGTAATGGGTTCAGCCCCGGCATTATAAGCAAGGCATGTAAAGATAGGCATTACCCCAAACGAAGCCGCGAAAATGATTGTAAGCAACAGACCAATTCTTGTATCAGCCGCCGCAGTGCATGTATTTTTCATGATACTGTTATCCTGGCATAGCGAACAATGACATACTTCATTTTTGCGATTCAATCAAAACGAGGCAGGCTCTATTCTCGCGGGAGCCAAAGAGATGTTAATTCCACTATGCCTCTCTACAGAGAAGGATACTGCCCTAAAATCACAATTAGATCACACTAAAGCACTTTTTTATCACGTTTCGTACACAGCCCTGATTTTTCATTATCATGAATGTTAAGGCGGTAGGATTGGTCTGATCAACAAGAAGAATGTATTGCCAGTGAATGCCTTGATAATTCAAGTGTCAAGAATAGTGAGGTGGCAGGACTGGCAGCGCCAGTCCTGCCACCTCACTATTCTTGATTCTGCGACCTTTAGGTCGCAAGTCTAATAGTTGCGTCATTCCGTAAGCTGATTGTGATAGTATCGCACTATCCTGTGACAAATTTGTTACAGACGCCACGTAGACTGTAAGAGAAAGGAATAATAAATATGGCAATCAAAAGTGACATTGAGCGATATCGTGCAAACTATCTTGCTGAACAAGAAGGCTCTGAATTATACCAATCGCTCTCAAAAGCAGAGAAGGATCCACATCTGGCAGAACTCAACCAGCGAATGGCAGAAACTGAACAGCGTCACGCAAGCGTCTGGTCCGATTATTTGCGCAAAGCAGGCGAACCTGTGCCTGCTTTTAACCCGGGATGGCGTATGCGTATGATCATATGGGTGGCACGACGCTTCGGAGTAAACTCAGCACTGCCTATGGTCTCGTCCATGGAACGTAGTGCCAGCCACAACTACGATACCCAACCAGAAGCTCGTGCCGAGGGTATGCCGAAGGATGAACGTTCGCACGAACGCCTTTTTCGCTCTGTAGAGATAACAGGTGGTGGTGTCGCTGGTCCTGCACTCGCCCGCTTCGAGGGGCGTCACCGTGGCACGGGTGGTAATGCCCTACGTGCAGCTGTATTGGGAGCCAGCGATGGTCTCATTACTAACCTCAGTCTTGTCATGGGTGTTGCAGGGGCCAATCTCCCAGGGCATACCATTCTATTCACAGGTTTGGCCGGTATGCTCGCCGGGGCGCTCTCTATGTCTATCGGAGAATGGCTTTCCGTACAGAGTGCTCGTGAACTTAATACGCACCAGATTGCGGTCGAGCATCAGGAATTACTCGAGATGCCTGAGGAGGAACGTGAGGAACTTGCGCTTATTTGCGAAGCGCAAGGTATTGATTACCACCCAGGCTTCCTTCTGTTGTCTTTCTCCGTTATACGTTACAAAAAAGTTTCGCAGAGATTGGTCAAATCCTCAATATTCCAACAGCTACTGCAAAGACCTATTTCCACCGCGCAAAACCTTTTCTACGAGCAGCATTACAAGTTGATAAAGATAAGTTAGCTTCTGCTTGCTAAAATACCATGTAGCTCTTTTGAACCAATTTCTATGTGAAACAAACGAATCCCCACTCTACGCTGACTTCTCTGTCTCTTTCACAGGTGCAGTAAAGTGAATCTCCAACGCATTGTCCACAAAGCGTGCAAGCTTTGCATCCTGGTTTGCCAGTACCGCAGGGAGTGTAATATCGCGTTTGAAGTTACCAATCTCGACGATCATCTCATCTCCCTTTTTTGTCATTAGCACCTTGTCCATCTCGACATGTGGTAATGGAAGGCGCAATATATATGTATCTCCCTGATGAACTACTTCTTGTATAGGTCCACGATGGAAAACCTGTGTCGGATCTAAATCTCCAAAGACAGCCTGGGCTAATTCTCCAAGTGGCTGAATTCCCATGATTTCATGGGAATAGTAAGGGGCCTCCCAGATAGGCAGTGGGGCAAAGGTATTGTGAATCAATTGACGCAATTTCTCTTGATTGTGATAGAGATCCTGCATAAACTCGTCAGCATAATTGCCTGGTTGGATGACGCGATTGCATACGACACCATCGATAGGATAACCGAAAAGCGCCAGGTATGTTTCGGCTCGCAGCGCTTCTTTGATCACCATACGCTCTGGATTGACGACTGGTCGGTAGGAGCTTATATCGGGGTTGCTCAATACCTCGCGTAAAGCTTTAACTCGATCGGTCAAGACCTGCAACGCTTCCAACATTTCACCAGAGGGTAAGAAAGCTTTGATGAAAGGACGTGCGAAGCGAAGCGTACTACTCTTCAAATTTAAGCCAGCGATACGACCGGCATACCATTGGAAAGTGTCGGGCATACTTAAAAGCCGTATAGTCTCCCCTGTAGGCGCGGCGTCTATGATCACAACATCGAAATCTCCATCGCGTGCATTTCTATAGATATTGAGCAAACTGACAATCTCATCCATTCCTGGAATCAGCGCTAGTTCTTCCGCCATCACCGAATCAATGCCGCTTTGTCGCAGGGCTTGGCTCATCTTCTCTTGCACTTTACCCCAACTGTTACGCATTTCATCCAATACATTTACTTCCTGCGCCCACAGATTTGGTGCCAGTTCCATTGGTTCAGAAGTTAAAGGGAAATTGAAGCAATCTGCGAGGCTATGCGCTAGATCTGTACTAACAACAAGTGTACGTTTGCCGGAGGCCGCCGAACGAACCGCTGTAGCTGCTGAGATGGTTGTTTTACCAACGCCCCCTTTTCCCAGATAGAGAATAATACGCATAGAAATCCTTACTCTTTATATATCATTTCATGTATGCTAGATGATAGATGTCTCAAACTTGCATTGATTCCAACTAATTGTATCACCAACTCATCAGGCGAGGAGGGACGAATCGGCCCTCCAGTGTCAACCTGAGGGTGCTCATGTCATCCTTAGAGTACTCTTTTCAACCTGAGGGTACTCATGTCATCCTGAGCGTTAGCGAAGGATCTCGCACGGTGCTCAATATGCCTGCCAGCCCTTGGAGGACTCTTGAACGAATAAGTTTGAATCAAAGCATTATCTAAACTACCTAAATATACGTAAATTGCCCCATCCAGGTTATCTTTTTAGGGGCTTGGGCTTTAGAGTCAAAGGTTAAAGAGTGAGGAAGGCCAATCGGCGCTTGAAATTGAAAATCAGCAGTATAAAATGAAGCAGGGAAATGTAGCCTTAAAGAAGAACATTGAATTCTCTTCAGGCTACATGTGAGAAGTAAAGGTTTATAATTCCATCCTACCACTGACAACCAGTAACTTGAGGAACTCAAGGTAGCGTATGACCTCGATACGGTCGCTCCCTCCCGTTTCATACCAGTTGCGTAGCCAGATCAATGAAACAACCTCATCGGAAGTAAAACCGCTCTGGAGAAGTGTATTAGTCTCAGTAATTGTAATATCAGTATTATTTGTTATATCAAGTTCTTTTTCAGATTGGATTTGCGGATTCATAATATTTACCCTCTTCCTTAATAGGACCGTCTCCGCTAGTTAACTATACATTTTCAATAGATGAATGTTGTCCTTCTATCTTAGAGTCATCTAGCAACCTCACTTAGATAGACGACCAACCCCACAATTTTTCAAATACCACTTTTTCTCTGCAACACCCCTCCTACTTTACTTATTCCTTACAAACAAAGTATAAACGGTAAACAGTGCTGCGCCTATCTACAAAATAACATTCAAGAAGTGAAGTGTATCACACCACCTCACAAAGATTTCTTATGACTAGTATACGTACAGAATACCTTCTTAGTTCCAACAAAATCTGCCAATAGTGTGACAATGTGCTACATCGACGCAGGTGAAATGCTCTCGAGGGTAATAACGTCAGAGGGTTACAAAAAGGAGAGGCAAGAAACAAAGCAGTGTTTGCAAGCGCTTGCAAACACTGCTTTGTTTCTTGCCTTTTACATTGAATTACGAGTTTCGCACAACAATATTTATGAGCCGTCCAGGCACATAAATCACTTTCTGCACGGTTGCCTCACCAATGAAGGATGCCACTCGAGGATTATCCAGCGCCAACATGCGAATCTCGCTTTCACTCGTGCCGGCAGCTACCTCTATCTTCTCACGCACTTTACCATTTACCTGTACAACGAGTGTGAAAATCTCATCCTTCGTAAGCGCCTCATCAAAACCTGGCCATACAGTTGTATGAATGCTGCCAGTATGGTTTGTTATGTGCCACAGCTCTTCAGTGATATGTGGCGCCATCGGAGCCAATAGTTGCATCATCGTTTCCAGCATAGTGCGGAAAGCTTTGCTACGAGCAACGGGAGCATGTTGCTGTTTGATCATCGCATTATTGCTCTCCATCAATGCAGCCAATGCGGTATTAAAGCGAAAGTTACTCAACTCCTCGGTGACACGCTTGATGGTCTTGTTGCGTAATCGTTCGAGAGCTTTGCTCTCGCTGGTCTCCTCGTTACTGGGATTATCGACCCAGCCATCATTGACTAGACTCCAGAAGCGGTTCATGAAACGCCACACACCCTCTAAATTTTCGGGTATGAATGATCCGCCCTGGTCAAATGGGCCAATAAAGGTCAGGTACGCCCGTACCGTATCGGCTCCATACTTCTCGATAAAATCGTCTGGAGCTACAACATTGCCGCGTGATTTTGACATCTTCTGCCCATCAGGCCCCAACACAATGCCCTGGTGGAACAGTCGGGTAAATGGCTCGTCAAAGTTCAGGTAACCCATGTCACGCAGTGCCTTGATGAAGAATCGTGCATACAGTAGGTGCATGACCGCGTGTTCTGCACCACCGATATACTGATCAACAGGCAGCCAGCGTTCCATTGCTTCTGCGTTCCATGCTTGCTTGTCGTTATGTGGGTCGGCATAACGCA
>DATMNR010000399.1:0-11434 GCA_035568795.1 Ktedonobacteraceae bacterium | reverse complement strand
ATAGCGGAAAAAGGTAGTCCCTCTTCCAACTGAAAGAGGGACTTTGATATGGAAGGAGCCAGTCTATGTCGCTGCATTCAGACCCCATCGGACCAGTTCCAGAAGAAACCGCTCGTATTGCACGAGCCGCTTTCCGCAAAGGAAATCTTTGTATTCGGCTACGTGACGTGTTGGGAACGATCTATGTAGATGAAGAGTTTGCCGATTTATTCTCGTCCACTGGTCGACCGGCTGAAGCGCGCCTCTCGCTTAGCACTGGTTTCTGTCTTGCAATATGTCGAGGATCTCTCGGATCGACAAGCGGCTGACGCAGTTCGTGGGCGCATCGATTGGAAGTATTTGCTTGGACTCGACCTGACTGATCCTGGCTTCGACTTCTCGATCCTCTCTGATTTTCGGGCACGTCTGATCTCTGGACAAGCTGAACAACGGATCTTTGAAGGACTTGTGTCTCGCTTGAGTGAAGGTGGGTGGATCAAAAAACGAGGGATACAACGGACTGACTCAACGCATGTGCTAGCTGCAGTACGTCGCCTCAATCGGCTAGAACTACTTGGAGAGACACTTCGTGCAGCTCTCAATGCCGTAGCGGAGGAAGACCCCGACTGGCTGCAAGCCTGGGTCCCAGTGGACTGGTTTGAGCGCTACTCTCGCCGCATTGAGGAATGGCGAATACCGTCGGCCAAGCAGAAACAAGACTTGATCATGCAACAAATCGGTCAAGATGGCTCCCGCTTGCTTACGCAGATTTGGAGTGAGCAGGGGCGTACTGACTTGCATCAGCTTGCAGAAGTGGAAAGGCTCCGCCGTACCTGGATGCAGCAGTTTTTCCCCGAACGAGCAAGGTCAGCTTCAGGTGCGCAACAAAGATGACTTGCCTCCCGCTCATCTCACCATCCGTTCTCCTTATGATGCTGAGGCTCATTACGGCCACAAGCGCGATCTCTCCTGGTATGGCTACAAGGTTCACTTTAGTGAAACGTGCGATGAAGACCTTCCTCATCTGATCACTCATGTGCTGACTACCGATGCTACCGAAACCGATATGGAACACACGCAAGCGATCCATCAGGCTCTCGCCCAACCTGCTCTGCTGCCCGCGACACATCTCATGGATGCAGGCTATGTCGATGCAGGATTGATCCTGGCGAGTGAGCAGCAGTACGACATGGCATTGGTAGGGCCAGTCAGTCAGAACAACCAGTGGCAGGCAAAAGCGGCCCAAGGCTATGATCTGGCTTCCTTTCACATCGATTGGCAAGGGAGATATGCCACTTGCCCACAAGGGAACCAGAGCGTGCAATGGACGCAACGAAGAGATCAACACGGTCATCCCAAGATTGCTATCCGCTTTGGACTACACGATTGCCGCTTTTGTCCGACACGCTCGCTTTGTACTCGTTCAGCGCGCGCTCCTCGCATCTTGGCTGTGCGTTATCAAAGCGAGCATGAAATCTTACTGCAAGCACGAGCACGAGAAAAGGGGAAGGAGTTTCTCACGTTGTATGGCCAACGATCAGGGATTGAAGGAACTCACTCTCAAGCTGTGCGAACGATGGGATTACGTCGAACACGCTATCTTGGTTTGACGAAGACCGCTCTCCAGCACATCTTTACTGCAGCGGCTCTCAATCTCCTTCGTTTGGATGCTTTTCTCGCTGGGAAAAAGGTGACCAAGACACGCACCTCGCGCTTTGCCACCTTAGCCCCCGTTAAGCTTGCAGGCTGATTTCAGGGTTTCCCAACGGTATCAATTTTCGGGATGACTCATAAAATACCTACTTGACAAACTCGTATTATCCGAGTATAGTAGTACTGTACGAAAAAGTTCGTACGATCTTAAAAGTATCGAACACAAGAACCAGGGAGAAGGACAATGTCTTCACAAGACAGGCCAGGACGAAGACAACCTTTGATTGTAGAAGTCGAAGCTTTTCCGGCTTACGAATTCTTGATGTCACTGTGCGCCTTCAGCGATGCGGAGAACTACGCGTCCTTTGACATAGGTAAAACATGGTTCGATGGCGTTCGCAAAAAAGCTTCTCCTGATCTTCTGGCAACCGTTGAGCAATTCAGCTTCCATAGTTATGAAGTCTGGGAACATATTCTCGGCCTTGTCTACGATTGTCCTGCCCCGAGAGATGTACCAACATTCATTGTGCATATTGAGGCTACTGATCCGCTAGAACTGCGCCTGCACATGTTGGGGTACTATGTCAGGTCACACTGTAGAGCCACACCTCCAGAAGTCATTTTGCAGGCGGCACAGGGTAATATAGAAGCGCAAAAGGAAATGCTGAAAACATCGTTCCCTGATGATACCCACTGGCAGCGAACGCTCCGCTGGCTGCTTTCCCTTGAACCTGCAGCCACAAAAAACCTACTCCTGGATATCTTTCGTGACTGGTATGCTGAAGTATTTCTCGAGCAGGAATCATTCATTATGCCGATCCTTGCACGTGATGTGGAGGCAAAATTAGCCTTGAAACTCACCCATTCGACAGAGCAATTGATTGAAATGGCCACAGGATGGGAGTATGTGCCCGAGCCAGGCATACGGCGTGTTATCCTTGTTCCTTCTTTCATCATGCGTCCCTGGAATTCCCAATCTGAAATGTCCGATACTGTCATCTTCTGCTATCCAGTTGCGGAAGAAAGTATTTCAGCCGATAAAAATGCGCCTCCAGCTCGCCTGGTAAAACTAGCGAAAGCGCTCGCAGACGAACGCCGCCTGCGCATCCTCAAGAAATTGGCAACAGGAAGTTATACGTTGCAGGAAATGGCTGACGATCTAGGTCTTGCGAAAACAACCTTGCACCATCACGTCATTACACTTCGCTCAGCAGGACTTGTCCGAATGAACTTGAGCGACAAACGTTGGAGCCTGCGCCAATATATGGTGAATAACGTAGGGGAATTGTTGAATACATATCTCAGGGAACCATCTCAGAGAGAGTAAATTTGAAATGAAAATGTATGCAAGTAGGACGTGTTCACGCCTGGCAGCTTTCACACGTCCTACCGTTCGCCATGAGGTTGTTCACCGTCTGACTGTCCTCATTGTATAGTACACCAGTCAGATGGTCAATCATAATGCAAAGGAGATTGATCATGCATCCCTCGTTTACCGATCACATGTCAACGACGCGTATGGAGCAATTCCAACGCGAAGCGGCGGTCATGCAACGCGTAAACCACGCAAAAAACAGCTCTGGTAACACAACTGGCAGCAGTTCACGTAGCCATATTCTCAGGTATTTGTTCTTTGGCCTGAACCTACCAAGTTCAAGCCAAAAACAAGGTGAAGCATATATGATGCAGAGCATTCAAGCACGTTTAAACGCCACAATGTGGATGATTGGATGCTTAGCATTAGGGCTGGGTCTGCTAATCGGTAGCTTCATAAACAGCAACTTTGGCCTGCTGCCCATTATCCTTCTGAGCAGCATCATTCTCGTTGCAGTCACATTACCAATTTTGACACGTTCAGCCTCAATGCTAAGCAAACATACCCACATGACTTCTCATAGATAGTGTACCTAAGGGAACCCGTGTCGTCCTGAGGGAACTCTTGTCATCCTGGGCGAAGCGAAGGATCTCGTTGCCAAACGTGCTAGATCCTTCGCTCACGCTCAGGATGACAATAGAGGGTTGGTTGACAAGGGGAGGGATGGCCTGGGTTGCGGGGGAAACTGACTCTGCCCTGGCTCAAGGAAATTCAGGAGAGTGTATGTCTACTCGTCAAGGATTACAACATTCACCTCTTCATCGTTCCGCGTTCAGGCGATTATGGCTAGGTCTGGTCATTTCCCGACTAGGCGATCAGTTCACGATCATCGCCCTGGTCTGGTTTGTATTGCAATTAACAGGTTCAGGGATTGCTATTGGCCTGGTCGTATTCTGTTTTCAATTACCAACAATTCTATCGAGTCCATTGAAGTGAGTAAGCTCATGCGTGTTGCTCTTCCTCATCCTTCCAGGCATGCATACCTTCCCTGATCCCATAATAGACAATTACCAGGGAAGCGAGCGGGTCAGTCCACCACTAGCCGAAAAAAGCATTGAGGATGAGGCCAATCAAGTGCATCGTATCGCGATGGTACCATGTTATTCCACACATATCGTCTACTATCTGGTATTATATGCAACAAAGAGCATATTCCCGGACTTCCCAGGGTCTGGCTGCTGTCCTAAAGTTTCTTCCCTAACGTTTCAAGTTGTTTTGTTACAAAAAAGTAAAGGCACATGTTCCATGTTCCATGTAGCTGTCAATGATCTTCAACATTTCCTGGCGACCTATGGCTACTGGGCGGTTTTTTTCTTTGTGGCGATAGAAAGTATAGGCATTCCTTTTCCGGGAGAAACGATGCTCCTGTTTGCAGCAATCGATGCCGGAAAGACACACCAGCTTTCGATTGCACTGGTCATCGCCGCGGCTACCTGCGGTGCCATCGTTGGCGACAATATCGGCTTCTGGATAGGGCGAGAAGGCGGGTATCGTGTACTGCGTCGCTTTGGCCGGTATATTGGTTTCGATGAACGTAAATTGAAAGTGGGGATCTACCTGTTTCGCAAGCATGGTGGGAAAGTCGTGTTCTTTGGCCGTTTCGTCGCAGTATTACGTGCCTGGGCCGCCTTTCTTGCAGGTGTAAATCGCATGCCGTGGAGCCGCTTTTTACTTTTCAATGCACTTGGAGGATTTGTCTGGGCTACACTCTATGGATTAGGTGGCTACTTCCTTGGAGAGCAAATCCATCGGTTGACTGGGCCTGTAGGAACTATAATTATTGTGCTTGCAGTACTTTTCCTTATAGCATTTGCGATCTTTGTATGGCGCAATGAACGGCAATTGGAAGATCGTGCAGAGAAGGCCCTTCCCGGGCCAGTTGAGAATTACTAGAAATTGAAAATTGGACTTTCTGACTTGTCATGCTGACTACTGCCTCCACTTGTCATCCTGAGCGTGTGTAATGTTTACCATCTTCGTGACCGTTCCTGAGTCTCTACATCGTAGACCAGCAAGCGAACGGTTCTCATGCGTTGAGATCAAGCGCTCACATTTCCAGACGGCTACGATGTAGGGAACCACTTCGGGTTACGAAGATGGTAACTCATACAGCGTGAGCGAAGGATCTCGTTCCCCAGACAGAGATGCTTCGTTACACTCAGGATGACAGTTCTCATTTACAGCATCAGTTCAACCTAGCACGTCTCCTCGCCCGAATAACCGCAAACAAGCCACCACCAATCGCAAACGCCAGGAGCACACTCAGCAATACTTGTGGGGTACCAACCGGCATTTGTGGTAACCAGGATGGCAATGCTTGTGCGGGTAGGCTATCAGTAACGGCCATTGGCGGAGTGCCGAAGTGAGCAAGTCGTATTACACCATTCGGACTGATTCCCAGGTCATAGGTGACGGTCGAATCAGGAGCATCGAGGTTAAGATATGTAACCCAGCTATTCTGCCAGACCCAACCCATATTGCGGTCGGTTGACAGGTCATGGAAGAGCGTAGGATTCATCTTTTCCTGGAATGCGACAGTGAAGCCAGTAGCACCGGGTATTTCACTGCCGACTGGAGACTGTCCAATTAACGCTCCAACATCGCTTGTATTGACCGGCCCGTCCGTCAATAGGTAGATGTCCGCCTGGACCTGTTGCCCGTCAAGCGCCAATACTTCTAGCGGCACCCATATATGTGGCGTTCTCATTGTAATTAAGATCGGCGCCCCATCTCCTTGAATTTGGTGACGTGCCCTGGCAGCAGCAGTATCGAACTTTGCCGCCATGAAGATCGGACTTGCATTTGCATAAATGAGCAGGTGGTTACGAGTATCACCGCCCACTGAAAAGCCATTTCTGCTAGCCCAGTCAAGTACTGCCTGCCCACTGCCTCGCAGCACAGTAATATTGAGTGCTTCGATCTTGACTTGCTGCAGAACCTGCACAGAAGCAGCGTTTTGGGCAGCCGCAAAGATTTCAGGACTATGTACAAGAGGATGAGTTTCAAGATTGAGGCGTTGCAGCGTCCATGCGCCGCCCTCCTCGATTTTGAGCGGCACTGCTGGAAGAGGTACAATCCAACCGACGTTAGAAACATCGCCCTGGTACGTGAAAGCCGTCATGTAGCGTTCGATCCCATCGTGCCATGCAACGAACGTGGTAGCTCGTGATAGCCGAACGGCTCCGTTGGGAGCCACTAGCCCGCCACAGGCAAGAGCCGGAAGTGCCTGGAATGCGAATAATCCGAGTGCAATTGCGGTAGCCAGTGCAGGGATAAGAAACTTCCTGCGCATCTGAGTCATAGTGGGTTCCTCCTTTTATTCTCTCCCCTTATCGGGATACATCCACTATGACGCTAACGATTCTGGAAAAGTTCCCTCGTATAGGAAGTCCGTCTATAACAAACAAAAGCTAAATAGTATGTGATTTGCAGGGCTCGTGCTATACTAGCAACTTAAAGCTGTGGTTTCTGGTTGCAACATCGTTTGTACTACTCTATAATCTGGGCCAGAGTGTGGTATAAATTGCCGACTGAGGATATCCTATGCGAATCAACAGCGAGCCAACATTTGAAGATCGTTAATGTAAGGTAGATTAAATGAGACAACAGATTATTGACGAAATGTTTAAGATTGCTAAAACGTCCAATGCTTTTGAGATGCTTGAGGAGCAGTTTGGCAAAGTCCTTAGGTTATCTTGGGTTAGCTGCTGAAGTAATTAGAATGAGAGGAAATTCAGCAGATGTCTATGCTAAGACCGATGATTACACATTAGTTGGTGACGCAAAGTGCTTTCGTTTAAGCAGAACTGCGAAAAATCAGAAAGATTTTAAAGTTAGTGCCTTAGATGACTGGAGAAGAACAGGCACTTACGCTGTTCTAGTTTCTCCTCTCTTTCAATATCCTGTTGACAGAAGCCAAATATACGCGCAAGCGATTAGTCGGAATGTAACACTTTTGTCGTATACACATTTAAAACTTTTACTTGATAAATCTATCGGAATAATTCTTAAAGATTTATGGGAAGTAGGACTTAGATTATCAAGAACTTATACTACTGCCGAGCAACAAAGGGGCAATGTTTATTGGTATGAGTAATACAGATTACATAAATAAGATTACCTACGATGATTGCAGAAAACATTTGAAGGACCTCGAAAATAATTCGATAGACCTCTTTTTGTCAGATATACCTTATGGAATTGGGCTCGATGACTGGGATGTTCTGCATAGAAATACAAACTCCGCTCTGCTGGGTTCTTCTCCTGCTCAAGCAGGGAAAAGTGGATTTAAAAGACGTGGCAAGCCTCTTAATGGTTGGAATGAGGCTGACAGAAAAATAGGCCTGGAGTATTATGAATGGTGCTTAACATGGACTAAAGATGTATTTCCAGTAATGAAACCCGGTAGTTCGCTATTTATTTTTGGTGCTAGACGAACAATACATAGGGCTATTAATGCAATGGAAGACAGTGGATTTATTCTGAGAGATGTCCTTGCATGGAAAAAGCAAAATGCGCATCATAGAGCACAAAGACTAAGTATAGTGTTGGAAAGAAGAAACCTTACAAAAGAGGGAGAGGAATGGAAAGGTTGGAGACTAGGTAATCTCGCTCCAATATACGAACCAATAGCCTGGTTTTTTAAACCCTATGACATCACAATAACAGACAATATCTTAGAATACAAAGTTGGAGCAATGAATACAAGGATAAACGAGAAGTATCATGTCGACGACACAAACCTACTTGAGTTTTGGTTTGATAAAAATGAAGAGCGGTATCATGAAGCACAGAAACCTTTATCGATAACAAAATACTTAATTGAACTGACTACAAGAGAAGGACAAACGATTTTAGATCCTTTTATAGGTAGTGGCACTACTGCAGTGGCAGCAAAAATGCTTGTGAGACCTTACATAGGATTTGAGATAGATGAGATTTACTCTGATATTACTCAAATGAGATTGGGTAACTGCAACAGAAACGGATTGTACCAGCCTAAAATGCAGTTTACTTCCAACACGTAACTTCTATCACAAGGATAATTACATATCCCAAATCATAGAACGCTAACACTCCCTATTTTCACCGATTGACACTTCCTACTTCATGACTTACCCTGTAAGTATCTCACTTCATTGATTGGAGACTAAATAGGCATGAATCGCTGGCTCGCACTACTCTTACTGGCCGCACCAGCAGCAGTTATCGCAAAGGCGCTCAATGCATCACCTCTACTCATCTTTGTGCTTGCAGCCTTAGGTATCGTCCCACTTGCCGGCTTGATAGGCCAGTCCACAGAAGTGCTGGCTGAGCACCTCGGCCAGGGTATAGGCGGCCTTTTGAACGCGACTTTCGGCAATGCAGCCGAAATCATCATTGGCCTCACAGCTTTGGCCGCAGGTCTGCCAGAAGTTGTGCAAGCTTCTCTTGCAGGTTCTATCATCGGCAATGTCCTGCTCGTATTGGGGACTTCCATGCTTATAGGTGGATGGCGCTACCGCAGTCAGCAGTTTCAACCCCGCATTGCTGGTCAGTACGCAGCCATGCTTGCCCTGGCCGTAATTGGCATGGCGATACCTTCGCTCCTGGCTACCATTGGCGAAAGTACTCACCCTGGAGCTGTCGTAGTGCGAGGCGTTGAGTTACATGAACTCAGTGTCGGGGTTGCAATCATCCTGCTGGCTTGCTATGCAGCCTATATAGCTTACTCAGTCTTTGGTTTGCATGCGTCTCGAGAAGATATGCTTTATCAATCAGCCTCAAATCTGGAGAATGATGCAGGAGAGAAACACGACATCACTAATACAAAAGAACCAGTCGTGGACAAGACTGCTCGGAAGCAGAGAGATGATAGAAATTTTCTGATACTGCTAGCTAGCGGGTGGAAGACAAATATCTGGTTTCCAATAGCTGCACTGGCTGCCGCAACAGCAGTTACTGCGGTCATAAGTGAGGTACTGGTAAGCTCAATCGAGCCATTGACCCATCAGATCGGCCTGAGTCCTTTTTTTGTCGGCCTGATTATCTTACCAATCGTAGGCAATGCTGCTGAACACTTTTCGGCTATTACCTCAGCCTATCACAATCACATGGAAACGACGATGGCTATTACTTCCGGCTCCTCCATTCAGATTGCTCTACTTGCTGCACCTATTCTCGTACTTTTTGGCGCTCTCATAGGCGTGCCGCTTGACCTCAACTTTCCATTGTTTGAGGTGGTGCTTTTTGCCCTGGCTGCCGCCCTTTTCGCACTCATCAGCCTGGATGGAGAATCGACATGGCTGGAGGGGCTGCTCCTATGTGCCTTCTACCTCATCCTTGCGGTCAGTACCTTCTTTGCGCCCATCGCCTAAGAGAAGTGCTCTTCCTGGCCAGTGTTAGATGTCCAGGCCCACCAGCCCGTGCGCACCCAATGTCAATGAAATCTCACCACCATGGTGAAGGTCGTGTTCGATCACATGCCAGATGATCCATTGGCGCGTGAATGAATATTCCTCGCCACTATATGTACCCTCGAAGATCTGGTCAAGGTCAGCAAGGGTCCAATGCGCGAGCGAGTTCTGAATCAGCTGCCAGCTTTCTACAAGTCCCTGTACCAGTTCAGTACCGCTGCGTATGGGTGCTTCGGGGCGATCCCAGGTACCCAGCAAGTGAATATCTACACTGCCTTCGCCCATCAGACGATGGAACCACCTGACGCGTGCTCCCACAATATGAGCGGCGATCATGCCAACTGAGCGAAGGTTTGGCGCAGCACGCAGCGCAAGCTGTTCCGCCGCAAGCGGACTAATCGCCTTAACCAGTTGCTCCTGGTAGACATCCCAGCCTTTATAAAGTGATGCTAGCGAAATATTGTTGTCAGCCATATCCAGGTTTCTCCTCTCTCCCTTATAGACACAATAATACTACCTTAGCCCACTGTAGGGGCCGATTCATCGTGCCCACCGCCGATTTATCGGCCCTCGTTACCCTTTCTGTCATCATAATCATTTTATGAAGCCAGGGATCATTTATTCGGCATCTGATTGTAAACCGCCAACCAGTTCGTCGCAATCTCCTGCTGTGCTTGCTGCAAAGAAACCGCTCCTGAACACACCTGGGCGTGCAAATAATTTTCGACCTTATCCTTCTCATGGAAGCCCGGCTTTGGACTGGCAAGCTCCGGCCAAAGATTCGCAATCTCATTTGAGCCGCCCAATTCCAGGCTCACAAGATGGTCGACTTCATATTGACCAGGCGCGTGGCTTGTGATCCCATACTCAGCATAGACCTGGTTCTTCTCGCTATCCGGCACGTTACGTACACTCTTCGCGTATCCCGACTTACAAATGGCGTCTTTTGTTCCAGTAGACAGAATGGCGCCAGGTGTACAGGCAGAATCCTGTAGTCCATTATGCGCTTGACAACCCGACGTTTTCGTTTGCACACCAAAATGTGTCGTACCGCCTGAGCCTGTAGTCCCTGTAGTGGGGTTACTTGATGGGTTAATACTGACAGAGACCGAACCACATCCACTTAATGCCAGTGATAAAGCTGAGATAATCAGAAACGCGAACACGTATTTCTTCATAAGGATCGTACTCCTGAAAATAATAATGAATTCAATCAGATTGTAACACCAACCACGCATCGTCGAAGTCACATTTTTGCAAATCTGACGCTTTCTGCCAATAGTAGATGATTCCAGTGTCTCCCCAACGCATACCAATATCCTCGTCTGTATCAATTTGCAAAAGCAATTGCCACTCCTTCGCGCCTTTTGACAACTCCTGCGCTCGAGGATCATTGATATCCGTCACGCCATGCGAAGCAAGCTGGCATTCCAGGCGCATATCATCCTGAATAGTTTGCGGATTTCCTAACAACTGGTGATGTACAGCGCCATGATCCTCTGGAGTGGGAAATGTCGACAGCAGCGTCTCATATTTATGTACCTCATCGTCTGTCCAATCAAAATGTGGAATATCAAGTTGTGGGCTTTGCGATAAAGTGACCTCGCTGGCAAAACTGACGGAACAGGCTTTAAACTGGCTCTCGGCGGGAAGCCCGGCAGGTGCCGCAATTCGTTGTAACCCGGAATAATCATCGCTGAACAAGACACGCCAGCCACCACGGTCCGCGGGATCCGCCCCATACGTTTCCTGCTTCGCATCATAGAAGAACCACAGCATACCCCTCGTTGGAAGCGCTCCATGTGTATCGTATCGATGTACCTCCTCCAGGTATAGTTGCGCAATAAAAGATTGCGGCACCCCATTTCTTTCTGGCCACTTGAAGTCAGGCGGCACATCTGGAACTCCACCAATCCTGGATGCCCCAATAGATAAGTCGTACTCTCCCGCGAGTTTAGTATAAAGTCTGATCGAGTCCTTCGCTAGAAAATCAATGTCTTTCAATAAGCGTGATAGTCCAGCCGCCACAAAT
>DATMNR010000398.1:0-5732 GCA_035568795.1 Ktedonobacteraceae bacterium | reverse complement strand
GACACAATTGCCGTCTTGAAGGCTATTATTCGAATCCTGCAAGGTTAAGGTATTTCCATTAGAGCCAAACCAGATGCCCACGATTCCACCATTGGGCAGTGTTGGCACTACTGGAGCCATAGCTGGCTGTGTACCCTGGTCAACTACCAATGGATCATAAACAGCGATTTTCCCTGTATTGGGATCGATGATTGACGCCTGCACAAAGGCTGATTGTGCAGCATTGGCCTCATTACACGGTCCATTATCAGGATTCGTTGCCACTAATTGATATGGTGTCGCCAGACCTTGAGCCGTAAGTGGTTGTGCTGGCACAATCAACGTGCAATCTCCATTTACTGCTGCTTGTGCTGCATGTGATTTAAAATGTGGAAGCACGAAGACCCCAGCTCCAATGAGAGCTATTGCCAGTGATACAACTACACCAACAAGAATCAATGGTGAGAACCTCTTGCGATGTGTTGGTCGAGTGCTGAACGGACTACGTCGTAGCTTACGCATAATTTCCTACCTATTCCTTTTCCTTAACATTCACGCATGCTATGCGGTCCAAGTACCGAAAAGTCCCAATTTTAGGCATAGCAATGCTCTGCTCACCACAATTGTGGAAGCACTTATTCTCCCTGTTGTCGAATCCTGCGCGTCACACCCCTAAACAGGTCCCCATTCTTTTTGCTTCACCTGGTTAAATCCAGGGAGCGCTTATCCTTTTGCAGGCCATTAGCAGAGTCTGCATGCAAGATAAACAAAATCAGTTCCTTGACAACGCGCCAATCATATTCATAAAGAGGCAGCTACAGATGAAATACTGTAGACTGATGTGAAACATTTTGATATTTATTGAATTATGGGTTCGGTTGCGATAATACCACAGCCAAAAGAGTATATTTGCATATGCTTGCGGGTTTGTAGCAGTAAAGTACCAAGTTCAGGTTAAGATTTCTTAACCTGAACTTCATGTTTTCTGGAAAGGGAATAACGTCCTCAATACTCGTTTATTCAGGCTATTGTAAGGGTTATGTTGCATTCATCAAAGCAATCGTAATGTGAAGAAGGTATTCTCACGTCATAGGGTATACATCTAGAAAAGCGTGTAGTACGACGATTCACACCAACGATGAAGAGGTTGACATGCTTCAGGGAAAAAAGCATACGGTACTCCTGATTGAATCCGATACATCATTGCGGCGATTGATTACGCTCGGATTGCAGTATCTGGATATGCATGTTATCGAGGGCAGTTCACCTACAAGCATACCAACTCTCCATGAGCAACTTCCGGATGTGATAGTACTCGATATTGATGGTGAAGTGGGAAGCAACCATGCTCTTCTTTCGATATTCCAGTCACATCCGCATTTTTCTTCCCTACCACTGATCGTTCTGACCTGGGATTGTCTCATAACAGGTGACAATTACCAGTGTAGTTCACAGACATCCATAACATGCCTGGCCAAGCCTTTTGATGCACGCACTTTGCATGCGACTATTGAGCAGATACAACGTACAAGTAAAGAAAGCAATTCAGTTGCCAGGCAGGAACAACATCTTGCTAATCGCTCCTTGACCCCGATTCCAAGTATCTGGCCTTTGATCACTGCCGCTGGCCTGCTCCTTTCATTGATTGGCCTGATGACCCAAATTACCATCAGCGCATTGGGTCTACTGGTTCTACTAATTGCCCTTTTATTGTGGACACTTGGCACAAAGACAGAGCATGAGCCGATAGCTATTTAGGTGGGCTAAGCGAACTCCTCTAATTATTCAGGCTCTTGTAAGGAATGCTTCCCAGGCTGCAAGTCAGTTATCAGGCTAACACACAATAATCAAACTGGTATCATCTAACCTGTGGAAAACACTGTAGAAGCATGGAAGATAAAAGAACAGAGCCTGACAATGCACAGGCAGAAAAACAAGAATCAGTTCCAAAGAGAAAACGTTCGCGGAAGCGTAGCATTATAATATTTAGCGTGGTAACGCTGTTAAATATTGTCGTGCTTGCTTTTCTTTGGACACAATTGCTGACTCCTGCTCAGACTACCACCCAGGGCTCAAGTCAGACAAATACAAATGATCCGCTCATTGGCCATCCTGCACCGAATTTTACGTTGGATGCGCTCAACGTGAGCTCTGATACACCAGTATCTCTGTCAAGTTTCAAGGGAAAGCCGGTAATTCTGAACGTCTGGAATTCGACTTGCTTGCCGTGTATGGATGAAGCGCATCTCTTGCAGTCAATGTGGCAAAAGGTGAAGCCTCAAGGCGTTGTCTTAATTGGCATCGATTTTCAGGATTTGAAGGGCGATGGCGTGAGTTTTTTAAAGAAATATGGTGTCACTTACCAAAACGTCTTAGATGTGAGTGGCTCAACTGCCATTAGCTATGGAGTAACAGCTACACCTGAGACTCTTTTTATCAATCGCCAGGGAGTGGTTGTCAGTAGAGTAATAGCTGAGATTACTGAGCAGTCATTTCAGAGCAACCTGCAATTGATTACTCGCTAATGGAAAATGTAGGGATTGACCGTCCCAGAACGGGAAAGGCTTTACTCAGTTCCTTAAGTACGTGTCAGAAACTCGTCGCCAGGTAACTTGATGTTTGAAATTCGTTTGATTGTCAGGACTGCTCATTTAGTGGCCGCGGCTGCCTGGGTCGGTGGGAGTATCGTATATCTTATGGTGATCCTACCTGCATTACGTATTGGAGGGGCTGCGCCTGAAATACACACTCAGATTGCCACACTTTTTCGGAGTATGGTTAATATTTGTGTAGGAGTGCTTTTATTGAGCGGTGCCTATATGATGTTTGACCGCCTGACGACGACATCTCTAGGGTGGCCTTATCTAACAGTTTTAGGCATTAAGATTATCGCCGCACTTGGCATGTTCGTATTAGCTATATATCTTGGACAGAGTAGCGTACGTAAACTGGCAAAGCGTACAACGCGTTTTTCCAAAGTCGCGCCGCAACTCATGTTAGCCCTAGGTATACTGGTATTTTTACTTGGTGCGCTCCTCAACGGATTGTTCGAGGCGACTATTGCACCTGTGTAAATACCGAATTGTAGTGATTAACAAATGAATTGGGAGAATGGAAAAGCCAGCGAGGGCCGATAAATCGGCACCTACAGATGTCCGATTCATGTATCCAGTTTAAAAGTAAAATGTATAATCAGACCATGGGAAGGTCGTAACATGCAAACTGTTGTGAGTATGGCTCAGGAAGAAGAGAAGCCATTACCGCGCCGTCGTAGAAGGCTACCGATAGCCTTCATTCTGGGTGGGCTTGCTATTCTGGGTGCGGTGGTCTATCTTGTATATGCCAATACGCAGGCTGATGCTGTGTACTATTTTACTGTCTCTGAACTGAAGAATTGTTCTATTTGTAGTTCGCAATCGGTACGTGTGGCTGGCGATGTACAGGCGGGATCGATTGTACACAACGATCAACAGCAACTGGTTCGTTTTGTCATTACAGATGGTGGGCATACGCTCCCTGTCGTTTATAGCGGCATCGTGCCCGATATCTTTCGCCCTGGCATCACGGTAGTTGTAGAAGGCCGTTATACGGGTCAGGGTCCATTTCAGGCTCAAACGCTACTTGCAAAATGCCCATCAAAGTTTCAGGCAGCGACACCAGGGCCATAGGGGCGAGGTTTATCCTCGCCCGGTAGTAAGGTTTTATCGTGTATTTCTCCGATATAGGCATCATCTCGCTCATACTTGCTTTAGGATTTTCCGTCTTCACGATGGTCGTTGCCCCATTGGGTGCGTCGCGGAGACTTCCCCAACTCGTTGCCAGTGCGAAACGCAGTGTTCTGGCTGTGGCTTTTTTTCTAATACTGGCATCAGCCGCGTTGATTGCTTCTTTTCTCACACATGACTTTGGTTTAAGCTATGTCGCACAACATTCCAGTCGAGCGATGCCCTGGTACTACACGACCTCGGCTTTTTATGGTGGACAAGAAGGTTCACTGCTATACTGGGCTTTAATGCTGTCGATCTTCTCTGCACTATTTGTCTTTACTGCAAAACGTGCTCCCGCTGTACTTGTGCCTTACACGATTGCTACCTTGATGGGCATAGAGACATTTCTTCTGATTGTCCTTACGACTGTCAGCAGTCCTTTTGTACGCCTTCCCGTGCCTTTAGCTGATGGAGTGGGCCTGAATCCGCTCTTGATGGATCCAGGCATGCTGATTCACCCACCCATGCTGTTGATGGGCTATATGAGCTTTTCAGTGCCCTTCGCACTCGCGGTTGCTGCCATGATAACCGGCAAGCTCGATAGCGAGTGGTTACGCTCTATTCGGCGTTGGATGCTAGTCGCATGGTCAATCCAGACATTGGGACTTGTGTTGGGAGCATGGTGGGCCTACCATGTCCTGGGATGGGGTGGGTATTGGGGCTGGGATCCTGTTGAGAATGCTGCACTGCTTCCCTGGTTGACCGCAACAGCATTTCTTCATTCAGCCATGGTGCAAGAACGCAGGGGCATGCTCAAGGTCTGGAACCTGAGCCTGGTAATCGCCTCCTTTGCTCTCTCAATATTTGGCACGTTTGAGGTGCGTAGCGGCATTATCAACTCCGTCCATTCGTTTGCCTATTCATCGATCGGCGCGTATTTTCTGGCGTTCCTTTGCATTGTAATTCTGTTTAGCATTGCTCTCTTCGTTTTTCGCTTACCGAAGCTACAACCAGAACAAGAATTTGATTCGGTAATCTCGCGTGAGGGGAGTTTCTTGCTCAACAATCTTTTGCTTGTTGGTATAATGTTCGCAACGCTTTGGGGAACCCTTTTCCCGCTGATTTCAGATGCTGTTCGCCATCAAACTCTCACTGTTGGACCTCCATTCTATAACCAGGTTGATGGGCCAATCTTTATTGTACTCATTCTAGTAATGGGGATAGGACCTTTATTGGCATGGAGACGTACCTCTATACGTGCTTTACGGCGTAACCTGGGTATCCCAGCACTGGCAGCAGCTATGTGCGCTGCTGTATTACCACTTTTGGGTATTCGTGATGTCTGGGCGAACATCGCCTTTGCCGTCTGTTCTTTTACTGCCTGTGCCATTCTCTACGAAATGTGGCGTGGGGTGCGTGTGAGACACCACCATGGGGAGCCTTACCTTTTCGCTCTCTATATGCTTTTCGAGCGCTACCGGCAACGTTATGGAGGTTACCTCGTACACCTGGGACTGGTAATGCTCGCTGTGGGCATCATCGGTTCGCACTTCTTCCAGGTCCAGCAAGATGCTGTGCTCAAACCTGGACAGGAAATGAATGTTGCGGGTTATAAACTGGTATATCTTGGTAATATCGATAGAACGTATCCAGATGTGGAGATTTTGACAGCACAGTTGCAAGTCTGGCATGACGGGCAGCTACAACAGTTTATATATCCAGGTCGCCAACTCTATACCAGCTTTGCGGATCAGCCTACAAGCCTGATCTCTATCACAACCTATAATCTGACCGACCTCTATGTCTTTCTCGCAGACTGGAATGGCGTTTCACAGGCCACCATTCGCGTCTTTGTTAACCCGCTTGTGCCTCTCGTCTGGCTTGGAGGAATTGTAATGCTTCTCGGAGGCATCATATGCTGGTGGCCTCCAAGAAGAAAACGACCCGTTGCTCCCTCAGGGCTAGAAACACTTCAAGTTCCAGAGCCGGTAGGAGTTGTGTCGAGTGGAGGTGGGACGCTTGCATCGACCAACTCCTACCGGCTCT
>DATMNR010000397.1:0-3865 GCA_035568795.1 Ktedonobacteraceae bacterium | reverse complement strand
AAGCAAGGCAGGAACACCGAAGAATCCCATAGCAGTACCGCGTTCCTGAGGCGGAAACTCACGGAAGAGGAGAGTAATTGAAAGGGGAAACAGTGCTGCTCCTCCCAGTCCTTGCAGGACGCGGAAGACAATCAGAATAGGTAAGCTCCATGCCAATCCACAAAGCGCCGAACCAAGGGTAAATAGTGCCAGCGAAATGATATAGAAGCGTTTGATGCCCAGTGTGTCAGCAAAGTAAGCTGCCGTTGGGACCGCAACTCCCTGGGCAACGATATAAGCAGTAAGCACCCACTGGACTTCGTGGACGTCGGCTCCGAAAGCAGTTTGCAGGCGTGGTATTGCAATGTTGACAATCGTCTGATCCAGGATGCTCATAAATACACCCAGGATCACAACCATAGCCAATATCCACTTGTAATCCAGTCCTCCGCTGCGTCTAGCCGCTTGTGTATTAATTTGCATGACTTGCATGCGGTAAGACTCCTTCCTGTTGAATAGCGTTTATACGCTATCTTTTGGCAGCTGATCGCGTTGCACAATACCATATAAGAGTAAAGTAACTAGCTGGTTAATTACTTCGTCTCTAGAAAATTGCTTGAAAGACGAAAGCTCATTGATCTCCTGGCAAATGACACGCATTGCGAAAGTCATTGCCATGACCTGTACAAATAATCCTGGGTCAATTTTCTTGCAGAAGTGTCCCTCTGCCTGGCGCTTTTGTACATAGGCAATGATGCTCTTTCGACCTTTTACAATCTTGTTTACGAGTAAGTGGGCAACTTCGGGATGTGTGTAAACGAGTAGAATTGCCAGGCGAGTATAATCTCCATGAGCCGTAAAACTATCATAGAAAGCGCCTGCAAGACGACGAAATATTATTTCGTCGTCAAGGGGAACACCGTTTTGCAAATCTTGCTCGATTTGTTCAATTGCGGGGCGCAACATTGAAAGAGGTCCATAGTGTTTGATAATGCCTGTAAGTAGCTCTTCTTTGTTATGGAAGTGCCAACAAAGCGCTCCACGAGAAACATTTGCTTCGGCTGCGATATCATCCAGCGTGGCTGCAGAAAGGCCAGAACGAGCAAATATTCGTAGAGCAGCTTCTAAAACTACTTGCCGTGTATCCTGGGTAGGTATTTCAGGAAGTAGACCACATCCAACTAATTCGGCCCGCAGTTCTTCTTTTCCACCTGTGAAATGATAGTAGAATGCTGGTCGCGAAAGTTCGGCAATTTTAATGATGTCTTCAATTGTTATTTCATCAAAAGGGCGTTCTTTTGCTAGCTTTTGAGCCGCTTGTATCAAACGGACTCGCCCGCTATTTTTTCTCTTAACATCCGATGAAGTTGACACTTAGACCTGCCTGATAAAATATTTTCTAATATACAGTGATATGGACTGTACAATACAGTTGCTGTATAAAGCATAGTTAAGATATGTCCATTTGTCAAGCCTTAAATTCTTAAAAGTTACACTTTGTGTCCACTACTAACGGCTGTTCACTATCTCCTGGCAAACATAAAACAACATGTAGCGGATTTTGCAATGATTCTGCTAAAAAATAGCGCTCATTTTGAGCGCTATTTGAGCGCTATTTTCGATAATGAGGAGAAAGTGAAGAGGTAATGCAGAGTTTACAAGTAGAAAACTTAGTCGTGTTTAAGCTGTTGAAGCCAGGCTTCGATTTCCTTGATCAATGGGAGTGTGTACTACTGCCCGAAAAGTAAGTTCATAGTTTCCTATGCTAATATAATCTCCATCTATCAATGGATAACCTTTGTCACTTTGGATTGGCAGACCATTGACTAGAATACCATTGGCACTTCTTCTATCGTAGATCAAAAAGCAATTATCTTCGCGTTTGAGTAACGCGTGGTGCCTTGATGTGAGATCATCCCGGTCAAGTAAGATGTCACTAGAACCGGCACGACCAATGGTCATTTCTTCCCCATGCAATTCAACAATAGTAGGTTCCTGTGTATAGGGAGAAAAGATAATAAGATGCGCGATAATAGCAGAATCCTCAGCCTCCGTCAAATGTTTCTCTGTTTCTGTTCCAGTGAATGAGGTTGCTTCAGATACTTGCACAGTAGGTAACTGAGGTGTTTGCTCGCAAATGTCGATATCATTTGAAATGATATGATTCGTCGACTCTGCTACAAAAACATGCTGTTTTTTTGGAGACAAAGTTAACAGTAAGGCATCTGCGAACGCTTGTACAGATGGGTATCGATCTTCAGGAGAAACTGATAAAGCGCGTAATACTACCCCGTCTTGTTCAATTGTAATGTTGGAGTTGAATGAGGATAGAGGCGTAATAGTTTCTGTGAGTTTTAACTGTTCTATCTCCTCAGAAGAGCCCATAAATGGCGGGCGACCTGTCAACCAGAAATAGAGGAGTGCTGCCAGAGAAAACTGGTCACTGGCCGGGATGTTGCGCTTGAAAATCTGCTCAGGAGCAGCAGTGATTGGCAAGGGTGTGCTATTGTTTTCACTTCTGCTACGGATAAAATGCGTGAGACCAACATCAGCAAGCAGGAAAGGTCTATTTACGTGTTCATTTTCCAAAGAGGGATTATGTAATACCAGAATGTTAGACATTGTAATCGCACCATGTAAATGCCCCCGGTTGTGAATATATTGTAGTACCTGAGCCAATTGATGCCCGTAGTGTACAGCTTCAAATATAGCTAAAGGAGCCTTGAACCACGATCTACCGTTGGAACTTAGGAGCGAACCATTACTAACATAACGACGTGCAACATAAAGTTTGCCGTCAAATTCGCCATAATCAAGCACCTGTGCAAGATAGGGATGATTAAGAATACTAACGCCTTGCATCTCGCGGAAAAACTGTCTTCGGGCAGCATCTGGCAAAGTCGCAAAAGGATGGATGAGTTTAAGCGTTACCTTACGATGCAGCATAATATCTTCGGCTTCAAAACTCTCGCCTGATATACTGCTACCTAACCACTGTATAATACGATAGCGTTCAAAACGTTGATCTGATTCCAATGTTGGCATAACACAGCCTCACCAAATCCTGTGTAAATAAGATGAGATGGTATAGTGTGCCGAATGGTCTATTCTCTTGCATCCCATCCTTCGGTATGCTATCATACCACACGCAAAGTAGATAATACGCATCTATACACCTTTAGTCCTATTGGAACTTTTCATTGATGCAATGATAATTTTTTTCCCGTTCTTTTCCCTCGCATAAGTAAAAGCTAATAGTAGGCACAAGATGGCAAAGATGCACTTTTGGAGTCATACTGATTTTGTTTAAGCTTAGCAATGAACATGTGAATAAATCAGACAAGAATCAAGAACAACAGAGCGATGCAAATGTATCGGCGAAGCGCCTTTGGCCCAATTTGCTAAATCTAGCTATCGTTGTTTTGATGTGTGGACTTCTGTTTTATGCAGTCTCGTATCAATTGTTTAGACCCAGAACAGATGCTGGTAAGTATCAATGTTACGCTCTAGTTTTTTGGGAGGGTAAGCAAGCAGTTCAGTCGCTGCCAACTGAACAATGTTTGTTTCTTAAATATTACTCACCTGCTTCAATTATTAATGGAATGAAGACTATCAAGGTCAGAGTTCCTGAGAGTATTATTCATCTCGCAGAATCTCAGAATACTTCAGGACCATTACGAAATTTACCCTTTGAGTATCCACTTTTATCCATTATCCCATTTAGTCTTGGTCTCATTGCTCCAACTGCCTGGTACCAGGTCGCGTTTGCCATTTGGATGTTACTATTGGCAGCGATCATTTATTTTATTCTTAGCAAAACAAGGTCTACTGGCGCAGCGATAGCCTTTGCCTTTTACCTGGTGATTGGGAATTGGGGAAGTGCTGC
>DATMNR010000396.1:0-5715 GCA_035568795.1 Ktedonobacteraceae bacterium | reverse complement strand
TTTGGGGAGGTATAAGCCTCGACAGGCCGATTCCCGTATGTTACACTTTCAATAGAATAAAAATACGTGGGAGGGTCTTTTGGTATGTCGAAACCGTGGGATGATACTATGAAGCGGCTTATTAGAGCTTATCCACAGCATTTTGTATCGTGGGTACTAATAGGAGGTTTGCCATGTACAGAGATATATTAGAAGATTCCTGGGTCGTACAAGAAGAAAGACGTGAAGGGAAACGTGATGGGTTACGTCAGGCTCTTTTGGCTGTTGTCCAAGCACGCTTTCCTGAGATAATAGACTTGATGAAGAAGCAAATCGATGGTGCTGAGAACCCAGAATCATTGCAAGATTTGCTCGTCAAAATAAGTCTCGCAGAGAATGTTGAAGATGCAACAATGGCTCTATTTGCCTTAGACAAGACAAATAGCGAAACCGATACAGGTCATGATGTGCCAGCAGTGAGTGGATGATGAGGCGCGATCTCTAATGACATTCTTATCAGGCCTCATCCTCTTCTTCGCCGCCATGCTTGGCGGCGCACTCAACTCCGTTGCCGGAGGAGGCAGCTTCATAACATTCCCCATCCTGATCTTTTCAGGCGTTCCACCGATTCAGGCCAATGCGACAAGCACTGTGGCGTTATGGCCTGGTTCACTGGCCAGTGTTGGCGCGTATCGTAAAGAAATTGCAAAGCAGAATCGCGTGTTGATGCTGGTGCTTGTTGGCACGAGTCTGATAGGTGGCATCCTTGGGGCCGTCTTACTGCTTCGTACTTCTCAATCAACCTTTGTGCGACTCATACCCTATCTCTTATTATTGGCAACATTGTTGTTTGCATTTAGTCCATTCATCACAGCGCGCTTGCGTAAACGAGAGCCTACGACAAAAGAATCACGCATCTCCTGGATCAGGCTGGCTGGTATCTCACTACTCCAGTTGATCATTGCCATTTATGGAGGCTACTTCGGTGGAGGTATAGGGATTATGATGCTGGCTTCGTTGGGAATTATGGGTATGGAGAACATTCACGAAATGAATGGATTGAAGACTGTGCTACAAAGTTGTATCAACGGTGTCGCGGTAATCACCTTCATCATCGCAGGTGCTGTCTTCTGGCCGGAAGCAATTATCATGATAGTGGGAGCAATAGTGGGTGGCTTTTCTGGCGCTTCTCTTGCTCGTCGGCTCGACCAACGTATAGTGCGTGGCTTTGTAATATTAGTAGGGACAATCATGACAATCTATTTCTTCGTGAAATAAGACCATGCGTATTCTTTGTTCTTATTGATACTGCTATATAAGTGTAACATCTAACGATGCTGTCCCCTAAAAAGAATTGAAATGCAACAAAAAGAGACCGAACTGGAAAAACAGAGCCTTACTACTGACACTTCTACAGGCCAGGAAAAAGGCGAAGTGCTTTCATCACGCAAGAGTGATGCTCTTCCCAATAAAGATGATGGACAGGAACATGCCAATAAATGGGCGGTACTGGCGATCCTGGCCATTGGCATCTTTATGGCAACGCTCGATACATCCATTGTGAACATCAGTCTTCCTACCATTGCTCACTATTTCGGTGTTCCCTTGAATGGTGCTATAGAGTGGGTAATTATCGCGTACCTCGTGGTCATAGCGGGAGTGCTGTTGACTACAGGACGCCTTGCCGACATGATTGGTCGCAAACCAATATGGGTTGCCGGGCTCATTATTTTCACTACCGGTTCAGCTATTTGTGGCGCCTCAGTCTCACTTGGCATGTTGATTGCTGCGCGAGCATTACAAGGCCTGGGAGGGGCATTCATTATGGCCGTTAGCCCCGCCATGCTCACTAATGCGTTCCCGGCGAGTGAGCGCGGACGGGCGCTTGGCATGAATGCCGTCATTGTTGCGCTTGGTGTAAGTGTTGGCCCAACTCTAGGTGGCCTTATCACCGAAAGTTTTACATGGCGCTGGATCTTCTATGTGAACGTTCCCTTTGGAATTATTGGTGTAATCGCAACCTTACGTGTTCTGACTGAGCGTATGCATAGGAACCCGGGTCGTTTTGATCCCGTGGGCGCTGTATTGCTTGGTATTGGTCTGGTGGCTTTTACACTTGGTCTTTCATTTGGACAGGAATGGGGTTGGAACTCGCCATTGTTGATTGGCACACTTATTGTAAGTATTCTCGCAATAGTCACACTCGTCATCGTTGAGAGGCATGTATCAAACCCGATCATAGACTTTTCGTTGCTGAAACGGCGTGTCTTCCTTTCGGCCAATGTAAGTCTTATTTTGAGTTTCCTGGCACTCTTCGCTGTTAGCTTCATGCTGCCGTTTTATCTGGAAGAGTTACGCGGATTCTCAACCGCGGAAGCAGGATTACTGCTCACGCCATTGCCACTTACAATCGCTGCGATTGCCCCTTTCAGTGGTGCGCTTGCGGACCGTATCGGTACGCGCTGGCTGGCCGCGGGAGGGCTATCTCTAGCCTGTATCGGGCTGGTTCTCATTAGTCAGCTTAATGCCCACACTCCGGTATGGGACATCGTCTGGAGATTGGTTGTCATCGGAGCCGGCCAGGCTATCTTTCAGTCGCCGAATAACAGTGCGCTCATGGGCGCTGCTCCGCGCAATCAGCAGGGTACAGCCTCAGGTTTCCTGGCCACAGGTCGTGTTGTTGGTCAAAGCTTGAGTGTGGCGCTTGCGGGAGCTATTTTCGCGGCCTTTGGAGGCGCTACAGCGGGTCTTATACTTAGCTCCAATCAATCTTCGCAGTCGTTACCACCTGTACAGGTCATTTATCTGCAACAGACATTCATTAATGGTTTTCATGCTGCCTTTATCACGTGCGCGTGTGTGGCCGCGTTTGGCGTCTTGACATCGCTGGTTCGAGGTAATGAGAAAGTATCATAAGCTAAAAAGCATCAACTGCTTAAACGATCCTTACCAGGTGGTAATTCCTGGCTCCCTTGCGTACGACAAGATATTGTCCTTCAATCAACGTTGGGAGGCCAATTGTTGCCTCGACACCCGATACGCGTCGATTGTTGATGTAGATACCCCCATCCTCGATCAGGCGCCGGGCCGCGCCTTTCGATGTAGCAAAACCGCAGGTTATCACGAGATCCACGAGTGATACACCATCTACAGTAAATGCATCCCTGGCCACTTCGCTTGAGGGTACTTCCGCGAAAATGTCCAGCACATCGCTGGCACTCAGATCCTCTATCTCACCGCCGAACAGTACTCGCGATGCCTGTATCGCTTTGCGCAGATTGCTTTCGCCATGCACTGTGCGTGTCACTTCTTCGGCGAGGCGTTTCTGCGCCTCGCGTTTCTCAGGAGAAACAACAACCATATGCTCCAGTCCTGCAATTGCTTGTTGATCGAGCATAGTAAAGAATTTCAGATACTGAACTACGTCACTGTCATCAATATTGATCCAGAACTGGTAGAAGCGATATGGCGAGGTGAGCTTTGGATCGAGCCAGACTGATCCGGCTTCTGTCTTTCCAAATTTGACCCCTGCAGAAGTTGTCACGAGCGGAAAAACCAGGCCATAGCCTTTAGCTGCTCGCATCCTGCGAATGAGTTCCGTGCCAGCTACAATATTGCCCCACTGATCGCTGCCTCCCATCTGTAGCGTACATCCATAACGGTCATGTAGAACCAGGAAATCGTAAGATTGCAGAAGCATATAACTGAACTCGGTGAAAGAAATGCCATCTCCCTCTTCAAAACGACGTTTCACCGATTCTTTGGCGAGCATGTAGTTTACGGTAAAGTGCTTGCCAACATCACGCAAGAAATCAACCATAAGTATAGGAGCTAGCCAGTCTGCATTATTGATGAGCATGGCTCGATTTGACTTCACCTCAAAATCAAGGAAAAGTGAGAGTTGTGACCTGATGCCTTCAACGTTGAACTCAATCTGCTCTTTTGAGAGGAGTTGGCGTTCCTGCGTTTTGCCACTAGGGTCGCCAATCATACCGGTACCACCCCCTACAAGCGCGATTGGTGTGTGGCCGTGCTGTTGCAGTCGCACCAGCCCCATGATGGGCAACAATGAGCCGACATGCAAGCTCGCGGCGGTTGGGTCAAAGCCAATATAACCTGTAATACTGTGGTTAGCGAGTGTTTCTTCCAGCCCCTCAGAGGCGTCGTAGAGCATGCCTCTCCACTTAAACTCTTCAAAAACGTTCATTTGATCTCTCTGTTTTCAATCTGGATGTCCTCTATGTGCTTCTGTCCGGGGATGGCACACTCTTGTCACCCTGAGTGCAGCGAGAGGTCTGCCATACAGGACATAACGATACTTCGCTGCGGCTCAGTATGACAGCCTGGACACGCTTGTTTCTTCCTGGTTGTCACCCTGAGCCGCAGCGAAGGTCTGTCGCGTTGGGCATCTCGATATTTAGATCCCCAGAATCTTCGCCTTTGCAGCCTCGAACTCGGAGTCGGTCAGGACCCCCGACTCGTGTAACTGCCCGAGTTGCTTTAATTGGTTAATGTCATCAGTACTCAAGCCTGTAGACGGTGCTGGTGCAGCCGCTGGTGGCGGAGGTGCGTAAGCTGGTGGAGGTGCCTGCTGGTATACTGGTTGTGCTGCCTGTTGCTGTTGAGCCGCTTGCTGATCCTGCACATCGGCAATCTGTGCATTCTGCTGGGCATCCATCTGTTGCTGCTCTGCCGATTTCGTAGCAGAATGATGTCCTACTGCATAGGCAGTTCCTCCGACCACGGCGGTTCGTACTACTGCTCGGCGCATGACTCGTCTTCTCAACATAATGTTCTTCCCCTTTTAATCAGCAGCTTTAACTGCTGCTTGTTGTTTCTGGGCAGCTTCCGCTTCGATTTCTGCCTCTATCGACTGTACAACTTCCCGAGCCACCAGGCCCCCGGTACTAGCTACAGCGCCTGCGTTCAAGATGGCTTCCTTTAATGGAATTGCCCATGTATCCTCAATCAGCAGAAGGCCTGCTGCACTGTTGTTAGGCATCTGTTCGGCTGTCGCCACGACATCGTCTGGCTCAAATATGCTGATTAAATTACCCGCGAGAAAACCGAATGGGCGTGCTTCTTCCTCGCTCAGTTCGCTCAGTTCCAGCCCCATAACGTTACCCTGCTCATCTTTTTTGATCATGAGCAGATCGATAACCCGGATGATGCCTTTCTCCTGCGCATCACGCAATGCAGTGATAATCTCCCCCGAAAATCGATTGCCTTCAAAGGCAACCATGACGTATTCTAACGGTCCCAGGGTCATAACATTTCTCCTTTACTAAATATTTAAAGGTTATTTGTAACTTACCAATTGTAGTATAACCCCCAGAACAAAATCACACAATATTCCGTATACATATGTTTAGGGCTTCTCAAAAAGTGTTTCTTCAACTACCTTGTTCTCATCCTGCCTGATGGAATGTTTACCATTGCGCCACTATTACCTGGGAGGCGGGAGACTGAATTGCTGCTGCAACGACCTCAGGTACTGCATTTGCGCCTGCTCGATGGCCGGATCACTCCCAAACTGCCCTTGTTCCACGTCTTCTGCAATCATGTCCGCCAGGGCCGCTAAACAGGCCGTGAACTCTTTGGCTTCCAGATCATTTCCCAACAGCGCGCTCGTCTCCTCGATATACTGCTGCACCTGGTGCAACACCGCTTCTCGGTCGGCAAGCGATGAGAGATGGAGCCCTGGCAGCGGGTTTTCAGCGTCCTGGAACATGCCCT